>JAQGGU010000074.1 GCA_028289265.1 Candidatus Saccharimonadota bacterium
TATTTGTTAGCCGAAGAATTACTAATAGCAGAATAAGTTGCTTTTTTAACACTATTGTTCTAAAATAATCTTATGACTATTTCCTCGGAAAATACACCCTATCCAGTAGAGAACCCCATGCCTGAGCCCGAGCAGACCTCTCTACAAGGCCAAGTATTGTTTTCGCGGCTTCATAGCAGGATAGCCTTTTTTCAAGTTGGTATACCCGGCGTCGAAGAAAGACAGGTAGCCATACCTCGTACACCCAATGAAGATGGCACCTACAGTGACGACTTAGTAAACATCAAGATTGGCGACGTCGTATCGGCCACAGGGACACTCGGGGAAACTGAGACAAGTAAGCGCCGCGGCCTGGGGCAGATCTCATTGTTTGCGGATAAGCTGACAGTCAATGCCGACAACCAAGCCCCGCGCTGGCCAGGTGAACACACTATGGCGCAGCTCGACCGCCAAGCCGATCACACTACCGCCCTATTAGAACGGCACGCTTCACGCCGCGCCATCCGCACTATGCTTGATAGCCAGGGATATGTCGAGCTAGAAACCAGCATCCTCCAGCAAAACCCATCCGGCGCAGCCGCGCGGACATTCTCGACCGTCGCAAATTTTAATAACGCCACTTATCACCTGCGCATTGCACCCGAAATAGACCTTAAGTACGAAATGGCCCGTACGGGACTTCCCCGGGTATATGAAATAGGCCGCAACTTCCGCAATGAAGGTATTAGCCCGACGCACCACCCAGAATTTACCAATATGGAAATGTATACTGTCGGTGATGATCAGGACACATCCATCGCTACAGCCCGTAAGCTGCTTGCAACAACAGCAGAAGCCTTCAATGTCACAGAGCCGGTTGACTTCGACCGTGCGCCCATTCTCGACTACGGCGACCTCTTCAAGCGGCACCTAGGCATAGACCTGGACAAACTGTCGAAACTTGGCAATGATGAGCAAGCCGCATACCTCCGCACATACATGGTGCGTAACAATATCATCGATCCTGCAGTAACCGATCTGCATACCACCGGCATGCTTGATCTCATGTTCAAGAAAGTAGTACGCCCAACGCTGATCGGTGCCAGCATCGTTACCGGCTACCTGAGCAGGCAGATGCCACTTGCAGCCGCACGAGCCGACAACCCAAACATCGTCGACGGGTTCCAGGTAATCGTGCACACACAAGAAGTGGTCAAAGCCTACAACGAGCTTACTGATCCTGAATTATTGCAAAAGAATCTCGCTGCACAAGCCGGAGAGGCCGAAGAAGACGCAACCCCTACTGATCCACGGCTCATAGAAGCCGCCAGGATGGGCCTTCCACAGATGTACGGCATCGGCCTTGGACTGGATAGATTCCACGCCCTTATGACAGGCAGGCGCATAGAAGACGTCATACCTGTCTCAATTAAGTAAAACTACTAGTCCCGATCTGTCCTATCGGTCAGAATACACTGTGGCCGCAAGGCATTTGGCTGTCAGAGCATCAAATTCCCGTATAAGATCAGGTGCGTCAGGATGGCTAACGATGGCTCTCTCAAAAATTGGAGTGCCTTCATATTTCCGCCAGCGTTCAAGCACGCCCATTTCCTGCGCCCTACCATCAAAATTACGATAATCAAACGAGCTGCCAAAGCCGAAATCTGCCACATTGTTCAGCCCGGCATCTTGGTTATCGCCAAGACCGAGCGTATCGAAAACTTCATCCCTATACTCCCTGCTTTGGAACCATAGCGGGAAATTCACACTCCCAGCCCTTGGGTCTGACCGCTCAACATAGTCGCGTGCATAGCCTACCCACATATCCGTGACTGCTTCTAAAGGTATCTTACGCACTGAACGATGTGAAAGCCCGCGCCGGTCAAGATCATCATACATTGCGATCCTGCTAGCTATAAGGTTAGGGAGATCACGAACAATCCTGACTGTCTGCTTGGTTTCCGGGGCAGCCGTATAGAAGCCGACAGTCGGAATATCTTCGACGTTGATATCCTGATAACTATAGATGGTGAGCTGCTTGTCAGCAGAGGGCTGAAGGGCGGCATCGCCGTAGACAGGTTCTTTTGGCGGCTCCATCAAGGCATCATGGATGTCGTTGAAATGCTCAGTCGAGATGCCGTTCTGCTCGGCATTAGCCATTATCCATCCCAGCACGGCATGGTTGCCGCTCCGACGCGGACCTAAAAAATGCATTTCTTGGGTAGCTGCAACGGAAATAGGAGAGGGGCCGGCTTCTGGCAAGTAATTCATTCTTTAATTTATACCATTTTTGTGCTCTTTGTGCAAGATTTGAAAATTCACATACTTGTCTTGCTTCACCCGGCATGCCGGCTTAATCAATTAATCTTTATATATAAGGATTTTGGGCATACCATCTACCTATACCTGAAGTATTTTTGCTTTTAACGGACTTCTACATTTTCGCAGTCTACTAGCTGTCGTAGCTTTGATAGGGCTGGTTCGGCATTGTTCATACCTACGGGTAGCTTTATTGCCTGCTTACTCGCATCTGGGCCAAGTACGAGGATGGCATCTGAGGGATCTTGGTTCTTGTCTATGGTTTGTTTGAGCGCTAACAGGACATTACTGTCGGCTGCATTAGCTAGATTATAATCCCTCTTCGCGTACGTCAGCAGGTATAGTACTATTAAGTATAAGCATGTTGGGTTCACTGCAAACAGGTATACAGCCTCCGATCCGGGAAATTTCCTCCCCTCCGGAAGCAGCGCCTTTGAGTGATGCAACTCTCGACGAATTACTGATAGCCGACCTCCGAAGCCTGCAAGGCGAACAGCAAATTTCTTCGGCTGAAACTGGCGACACCTATGCCAACGCTTCCGTTGCCAATCATATCTGTCCACAATACAGTTCCAGGCAAATCAATCGTCTGGAATCTCACCTTGCCGAGCACGGAACCTTCGATATTCCAATCGTGTACGGCAATGTCATCGTTGACGGGATTACCCGTACTATTCCATTTGTTGCGGCAACTGAAACAAACGCTAACCACGGTGAAATGTCTTCAATGTTATATCTGCGTGACCATATCCAGGTGGCCCGCGGTTTTATGGAGCTGTACCAGCAAGATCCCTCACGATACCAAGCCGAGGGCGATATGGGACGCGAACTACTCCGTAGTGCCTTACTTCTCATGTCAACGGACAGCCAGCTCACGCGCTTTGAGCAAGTTATCGAAATGGGACGCGAGGCGGGACAAGCAGATTGGCCGCAGATATCATTGCACTTTAACGATTTGGATGGAAATGAGCCCAATGGCTGGCGTAACAAGCAGGATACGCTTCAGATGTTAGGACATTTGACATTCGATGCGATTGACCGACGTTTTATCGACGTGGACGAGCTTACCGAGCGAGACAAAGAATTCCTGGGATTCCTGACGCCGTTCCTGGCCTCAGTCGGATTCCCCCTTTACGAGAACTCCGGCTCATGGGAAGAATTCGCCGCCGTCCGCACTTCCGTAATGGCCGTAGAAACAGCTTTATTACACAAACAACTTCTACTACTGAA
>JAQGGU010000093.1 GCA_028289265.1 Candidatus Saccharimonadota bacterium
CAAATTGCAATAAGCGGGATTCTACCAGCCGATCTCAGAGAATGGAAGGCCTTTTTTATAGCCAGCTATGACTTGCCTGACATGGGGCAGTATATTGTCAGGTAGCTTATCGAGGGGAAACCACTGCATATCATCGCATTTTTCCGGCTCGGCATTGTACGGTTCGCCCTCCCAGTTCCTCGCCATGAAAAAAAAGTCTATATATTCCTTGTTACTCATCCGATGCATGACATGCAAAAATTCAATATCACCCGGGGCTATGGTAATACCCGCCTCCTCCTTGGCCTCACGGCACATGGCAACGCTCAAAGGTTCACCGCCATCAACATGCCCCGATACCATGCTATACATGCCATCTGCCCAGCCCGTATTATAACGACGGAGCAGCAAAACTTTATTATCCTTAATCAGTAGCAAATACACAGCAGCGCTAAGGGTGAACCGTTCTGTAATCATTGCTAGAATTATAACACCCGTTTATACATGGAATGCTTGAACTCTCGAGATCAAAATTTGAGGGGTTGGCCGCGAAGAAGCTCAAAACCTCGGCGAACAGCGGCAAACTCAACGTCATCAGAACCCTTGCCACCCGTATAGGCTTCAGGAAGTTCATCTTCTGAGTACCAGCCGTATTCTGAATGGTCTTCAGGGTTGAGCGTAATGGTACTGATGTCGGAGACGAAGCGGGCAAAATATATAACCTCTATCGAATGCGAACCTTTAATGTCGTTGGTGTACGTAAAGACACAGAAGGGGTCGCCTACTTCAACTTGCATCGCAAATTCTTCATCTATCTCCCTGTTGAGTCCTGCGACCGGATCTTCTCCAAAATCGATATGTCCGCCAGGTAGCTCGTATACATCGGGTAAAAATTTTTTAGTAGCCGCCCGCTTCGGTAAAAAGACTTTTTCTACACCATCAAAGGCATGATGGATAAAAGCGCAGGCTGTAATCACTTGTTGGTTAATGGCTGGAACTTCACTGTCATGGGATATAGCATTCATCCGCTCATCATAGCAGATAGGTGAGACAACTAGGGACTAGCGTTGAAAAACCGATAATTTTATTTTGTTGATCTTCATCTCTCGCTAATTTTCGGTGCATGAGAGTCCGTTTCAAGGGCGGGCATGGTGTATGTAGGTCGTACATATTGGCTGCGCAGGTTTAGGAGTATCATGCCGATGCCCATCGCTACCATAGCCAGGTTTACGATAGCCCCGATGAACGGTATAAGCATTGCTAGCAGTACGATCAATGCTCCTACCAGCATAATAAGTATGGGATTACGCTGGCCGCGGAGCACCAGCCTGCCGACGTAATAGCTAAAGAAGAGGCTACCAAATGCGATGATCAGCAACCAGATTAGTAACAAGAACAGTGCGAGCGGTATACCGATGACTGTTATGAGTAAGGCGATAAACAATACGGGGAATAGCAGCCCGGCGACCAAGCCGACCAGCAGCGTCTTGAGAGGCTCGCGTACTGCTGCGTCGGTAACCCGATGGAACAGCCTTGGTAATAGTAGTACAAAAGCAAGGGCGACCAGAAGCGCCGTTACGAGCCAGTAAACATTGAACAGCAGATTTAAGTGAGCCAGGATACCGCGTCTCTGCTGCTCTTGCGGTTCATTACGCTGGGTCGTGCCCGCTATCGTCGCACCTTGAGCGACATCAGCTTGGTTCTTGCTGGTATATGTCATGTCACCGCCAACCCGAGCCCGCGATTCAAGACGCAGGTGCTCGACATTACCCCGTACATTTCGGCCAACAGTATTCGTGAGTATCACATTGCCCGCACCAAGGGCAGCGTCTCGCCCGATAGCACCGTTAAGATTAACTTCCTCGGCAGCAAAACTCACATCCCTGCCCACACTACCTGTCTGCTCAAGCGACACGGTTTGTGCGGCAACAGTAGCATTGCCTGAGATCCTGGAGCTCAACGTGACCGTTTGCGCCGCCAAGCGGACATCTCCGTTAATGGTGCCCGAGATCCGTATCGTTTGTGCGGCACATATCACATCGCCATTCACCGTACCGCTGATGGTCACATTCATACTCGCACAAAAAATATCACCGTTCACCGTGCCGGCGATATCGGCATTTCGCCCGCTCGTCCACAACATACCATTGACCCGCTGATCTTTTGAGACCGTGACATTTTGTCCCGACCGAAAACTCTGAGAGTGCGCTACACCTACCCACGCAACCAACGGCAATAACAGAAGAAGTACTACCCCTAATAGTTTTGTCTTCTTCATGCCTGGGCCTCCATTTAGCTCGGGAGCGAGTTCCACTGTTAGTCTAGTATCTTATTCGTACTCCCCTTACGCCACTTTGTCTATAAACTTTTATCAAAGAAGTACCAGCAATCACTCAGGTATAGTTATTTAAAAAGTACGCCCCTGCACGGAGCGTACTTATGCAGACAGTAGCTACACCGTGGTCTTTCTCCCCGGCTTCGTGAGGGATAAAGCCCTTACGGTCGTCATAGCTTCACGCCAAAAAGCTACTATGCAAGACTGGTTACTTCGGCTCAGCATTTACTGCCACTATTGGTGCGACTAGCGCGCAGGCACTGCATCCTCGAGGTACTACCCAGCCTCCTCGCTTTCATGGTCGAGACTCTCTCGAAAAACATTTTTTAAGCCAGTATTAGCATTTGCCCTACGTACCGCACGGTCACATAGACTTATCGGCAAAGACTACAAGTCGCTGCAAGTACTGGCGCTGTTTAGCATCCCAATCACCTTCGCAGGTTATAAGGTTTAGGTGGGTGCCATCGGTACTAGTAAAGACTTCGTTATGTTGCTGCGACTCATCATATATCTTTATCTCACGCACCATGAAGGATGCTGTCTGGCCTTTGGCATCCACAACTAGCAAAGTGTTTCCAGCCTTGAGCTCGCTTAAACGTTTAAAAACTGCCGGTTCTCCCTTCGACCCTACGACGTGGCCCGCCATGACTGAGGTACCCACATCTCCCGGTATAGCCCCGTACTTATACCAGCCCACCGATACCGGCCCGTTAGGTGCTGCCATATTGCCCTGAGGCGTATTTCCTACATACTCTACAGCCGTGTCAACGCCGATCGCGGGAATCTTAAGCTGCACGGGTAGCCCATGGTAAATAACCTTAGGAACTGGTTTTACAGGTGTATCGGCTTTATGGTCTGTCACGAGCACGAGCGGCGGAGGGGATGGCTTGTGGCTACCTAGAACGTAGTAATAAGCTACGGCCGTCAGGAATACTAGTGCCACTACTCCCAGCGCTGCTATGCGTACTTTTGCTTTACGTCTCATAGGCTAAGACAATGGCTTATCAACTTGGAACGATTTAGGCAGTTCCAGAATGCCTTTTTCGGATGAAATAAGCTGTGGCAGTAACAGTAAGAGCGAGAGCTCCCATAACAATCATCGGCATGCTCTGCTTGTCTGCACCCAACCCAGTATTCGGTAAACCTGGCGTAGTTGCTGTAGTAGGGGTACTACTGGATGTAGGCGCGCATGTTGGACCTGAGATTGTATTGTGGTCCAGAGTAACTGCCGCCTGTGACAGTAAACGACCATTCAGCGTAGCGCCAGTCTGCATAGCTATGCTTGTACCAGAAAGGATGTTGCCGATAAGCGTACTGTTTGCGCCTAAGATGCTGCCGGCAGAGACAAGTCGGAACCAGACATTACATGGGTCGCCGCCAGTGATAGATGAACCTGCGGATGTTGTCAGTGTCGCTGCAGATTTGAAAATCCAGACACCCGAGCCGCTCAAAGTCAGGTTGCCAGTCAGAAGAAATGTGTCGGCACAGTATACTCCAGGCCCGAGAGGAGACACGGTTGTAAGGTCTTTTGCCCCCGTACCCGACCAATCGGTCGTACAAGGCTGGTCAATACCCGTAGTACCGCCCGTACTCCAAACATTAGTCATGTCGTTGATGGCAGTCGTCAGTAACCCAGGGTTGACGGTGGCGTTCGCTGCTGGAGGAGCGGCACCATTTGTCGAATAGATAGTTCCGCCCACTTCCGCGTCAGTCAGGCCAATAAAAGAGCCCGAAGCAGGACTAAGACCTACGTCACGGCTTACGCTAGACGGCGGTACATTGGTGATATTTGTCTCGGCCAAGACAGAAAAACTACCAGCAGTACCAAGACTTGGCGAGGTCGCAGCATAGGCAGCTGGCGATGATATAAGCACAGATAATAAAAGTGCCGGTAGGCCAATTTTTAGATAACGCTTCATGTGTTTGCTCCAAATCTTAATTTTGCTGCGAGTTTGCGAAAAATTTGCTTCCGTTGGTAGGTATTCTCGATGACATTTGATTGTTGGGTTGTATCGAGAGGGATAACATCAGCTATTGCTTCTGCTGGCTCGCTTCTATTTGTAAGGTATTGCTTGAAGTACACTTTAGAGGCTAGCTTGCGTGGACTTATGTATATATCCCTAATAATTTTATTGTATGAAGTCATAATACCTTTCATTTAGAGCCTAAATGTAGTTTAGGTGTTTGGCAATCAAGGGTTCCCAATTACTTTTATAATTGTATTTGGTTCTGTCAGATTATCTAAACATAAGTATAATCTAATGTTGAATATACCACAACTTACGGCATTTCAAAACAAATCGCCTAGGCGTAGCCGTTACCTGTTAACTCACTCTTACAAGGGATACGTCTTCTCGATATATCGGAGGAGTTCGTTCATGTCTTGACGGTGCATGAAATGCCCGCCGCCAGGAATCTTCAACTTGTCAGGACTAAGGTGCACCGCGATATACGCGAACTCAGATTGCGGAATGTAGGGATCATCATCGCCATAGACGAGGGCGATTTTCTTTTGGTTGGACTTGATTGCTTTCCAGTCCCAAGAATGATCAAAGTAGCCGCTTTGTTTTTCGGTAGCATCATCCAGGTCGGTATAGCTGGGAGATATCAGGATAGAGCCAAAAAGCTTATGTGTCTCGGCGTAACGCATAGCGGCAACAGCCCCAGAAGACCAGCCAATCAGCACGTCACCCGCTCCAACTTTGACCTCCTCTTCCAGATGCGGCAACCAAATGTCCTTCCGGGCAAGCTCAGGGTCGGGCATCGTCTCAAAGTGCGTCGTATATCCGGCGCCATCTAGTTTTTTCTTGAGCCAAACAGCCCACGCCACTTCCCAGGTCGTAGAACCATTCCCATGCACAAACACAAACCGTGGCTTCATTGCCTCAGTATAGCAAACTATACTGCCGGCGCGCGTCTACCCCGAGCCAAATTTTTCCATCAAGCTGATTACTCGCTTGTCATCTATCTGGTCAAATTCTTCGTAATACGCGCTGATAGCACCCAAAAATGTTTCCGGTACATCAAGAGCAACTACCTCCTCCACTTCCTCGTTCAGAAGCTGCAAGGTATCGATCGGCAGCACCGGAAGTGCAAGCACAACTTTGGCCGGCTCGTACCGCCTGACATCGTGAATCGCCGCCAGTATCGTCAATCCAGTTGCGACACCGTCGTCCACAATAATGGCAACTTTGCCTTGCACAGGAAGCGGTGGCCTCCCCTTCAGATACATTTCCCGTCGGCGCTCAGCCTCGGCCGCCTCTCTTAGAACTGCTTCTCTCAGCCATTCCTTGTCCAGAACCTCCAGCTCATCTTGGTTGCACACCAAATAACCGTCTTCAGAAAGGGCGCAGACTGCGTACTCGGGGTGATCGGGGTGGCCTATTTTCCGGGGGACAAGCAAGTCCAGCGGAACTACCAAATGCCTGGCGACCTCGACAGCTACCTCCACACCGCCGCGAGGCAAGGCGTATACTACAGCGTCTTTAAACTGGTACTTCTCCAGCTTTTTCGCAAGAAGCCTTCCCGCTTCTATACGGTTATGAAAACGCATCTCTTCATACCTTGCCTACCTATATAGTCCCCTCTTTGCAATCTAACGCCATTTTTCCTGCGTATCATCAAGTATGACCCACCCATCGAACGCAAGCTGTCTGTTTTCATACTATCCGACACCACCACTACCGCATATTAGCCGAAGCCGGCGCCCTCCCGGGCTGTACCGTCATCTATTCTTGACCAATAAAAAAGTCCAACTTTGCAGCTGGGCTCTTTTATTGGTGGAGCTAGTTGAAAATAGTTTACACCCACTTACTTTGGAACTACTGCTTCACCCTGGTCCACTTACCCTGTGGATATTCGGTTTCAATCCAGTCGTCTATTGTTATATAAAGTTTTTTGGTGTTGTAACAAGATTGTCGGAATTGCCTTGCCGTGTCCTGTAATGCTGTCGTCATTGACTTGGAAGCAAACACATAAGAGCTCGGTGAGCCTTCCGATATTTCAATGCCCGTACTTGATTGCTCAGCTTTATTCAACCAAGATTTAGTATTCGCATCCTTTACTAAGTTTATGTCTGTATAACCAACGAAGTAATCTGCTTTGCAGTTTTGCATAAAGTTAATCGCTTCATCTTTAGTTTTTCCTGATTGCGTACTGTTTACGACTACACCCTTAAAATACCATTTCCCATCTTTATATTGCTCGTATGTGCCGTCGTGCCAGAATTGAAGGTTCGCACAAGTTTTCTGTGCCTCTCGTGCAATCGGCAATAATTCTGGAATAAGTTTGTCAGCAATGCTTATTCTAGACAGCTGTCCGTCTACTTTGGTTAGGACTACACCAGTAGAAGATAGCTCGCCCCACCCGCCATTGGCTGGGTCGCTTTTATCGGTCTGATTTGTATAATAAAACCCTATCAGCTTACAAGTCATTAGCAACTGTATAGCTTCTTCTTTGGTGATTTCTGGCTTAGCATTGGCTGCCGCAAACTCTTGTTGACTATGTTCACTTTTTTGTCTTGATTCCTCAGATAGTTTTTTCGGATAGACAGTCAACCCGTAGACGTTGTAAGCACCATACAGAACAAGTAAGCCTGAAATAACCAACGATAAGATACAAAAAATAAGCCCCTTGCCGTGTGGCTTGTGTTTTCTCATATAAATTGGCAATCCAATCAGATTGACCAATGAAATTATCGCTACCGCAGGGACAACCGTTACAAATAAAATCAAAGCAATGAACTCAGTGCCTGATACACCAGCTTTAGCTTGCTGACTTGCCCAAAACATTACTAGGAAAAACAGTGCTATTCCTGCTGCTTGCAAAGTACCTAAAACTATAAAGAAGTAACGCCATTTTGACGGTTTTTGGTCATATAGCTGCTCAATTTGGCCGCTGGACACAGGTGTTTGCTGAGAAAATGGCTGCCCATTTACCACCCCAGTTGGCAGGGGGGCAGTTTGCATAGCAGGAGTAGGCAGTGGCTGTGGACTTGCAGGATTTGCATTGATTGATGTAGGTTGAATGATCTGCCCACCATTAGCTGAATCATCTGTTGGACTAGATTTCGGATTAGGCTGTTGATTATCTTCGGGCATATTGGTTTTAACCTTTAGCATAATAGTAGGGGTAAGGAAGCTAAAAAGCAATTAACAATAACGCATACACATTGATGCCGCACAATAAGGCGTTCGGGTAATTTTTTGCGACAAGTCAACAAGAATTATAAGGTTGGCCAATTAACGAGCGTGGGCTTCATCAATCTATAACAACGCCCGAAGAGCTCCAAGAGTGTAAGTACCTTATATTCCGAAGCAAAATTATTGTTCGGCCAGATGGAAATGTTTACACCCCTGATATCAGTCGCATTTACTCCTTACAAATGGAAAACGACGACCCGAAAGTCGCAATATGGTGGACCATATAAGAGAGTTGACACCACATACATTCAGAACTGATGAGGTGGCGTTAAATCCTGTCAGTTCAATGGTAATCGTACTGAAGTAGTAATAGCCTTGCGTAGCATAGCCCCACTTACCTCTACTAGCCAGTAATGCTCGTTGGGATTCTTCCGATTATTTACGCAGCTCGCAATTTTTTAAGCCACAGTGGCCCTGTCAATATAAAGCACGCCCCGGATGGGCGTGCTCCTGCGCTTGTTTTTTTAGTTATCAGTAACGTCATGATCGGATGATGATGATAACATCACCGTTGCGGTCGAAGCGGTCTTGGCGGTCAAAGCGGTCTTGGCGGTCGAAGCGGTCAAACCGGTCTTGGCGGTCGAACCGGTCTTGGCGCCTCCATGAGGAGTGCTGATCCCAGTCGTCCCAACTGCTTGCTGATGTTGATGCTGTTGTTGCTACGCCGCCAAACGTCAAAGCGGCAATCAATAAACCGCTAAGCGCCATAGCAGTTCTGTTTATTTTTGGCTTGAGTGATGACATGATGTGTTTCATGTGCACCTCCTTATTATTTAATTTACGTTACAAACAGCCGAACCCTGTCCCCCTGTTCTTCAGTAAATTATAAGCTTCACGAAGCACCCGGTCTGTGACTTACTCAACTACATAGAGGTGTATAATGCAGCAATAACACCTCGAATTACCGCCAGGGGTTCACACCATCACGGGCAGTACCTGCATCTAGCTCCACCAAAATAAAAACCCCACTTTGAGTGAGGTTCTTATTTTGGTGGA
>JAQGGU010000106.1 GCA_028289265.1 Candidatus Saccharimonadota bacterium
ATATCATCGTGCCGAAAGTCTCGGATGATACTATGCGCTTCACCTATGACCTGAAACTACCAAAATCGTTGCAGGCTAAAGTCATACCTGATGGTAACGGAGCTATAGGTATATATAGTGCGGATCCGATGCTGTTCGGCGATATCACCTATGGATCAGACGCAGACCGCACGAAAGTAGAGCAGGCGAGGGAAAATGCCGACAAGACATTTCTTGTCTTTGGACTACCTGCACCCGTTGTCGTGGCTCCGAAAGGCGAGCCGCTTGGTAATGCTTCGGCCCGGTTTGAGCTCACTGGTACAACTCTGACGGTGGTTGCGGAAGATCTGGAAGGAATCGACTTTCCTGTCAGTATCGACCCGAGTGTGGTTATAACTAGTACGACTGACTTCTATACCAATGGTAATGATGAGGGGATGATAGACTTCTCGGTTGCCGGGCAAATAACGCGAGGCGGACTTACCGGGGCGTCGGTAGGATCATGGACGACTTCGGCGAATACCTTTACCGGAAACCGTGAAAAAGCCGGTACCATCGCATATGGCGGCTATCTCTATATTATGGGGGGCAGTCAGCGTAGTCCTGCGGTCGACTATAATAATGTCCAGTATGCCCAGATAAATTCCTCCAACGGCAGCCTGGGTGCGTGGCAGACAACGACTAACTTGCCAGCTACCTATACCGACCTTACGGACAATATAGGCGTATATAACGGCTATCTGTATATCATCGGAGGTGTTGGCCCTTCGGCAACCGCGAACACGTGGTATATTCCAATAAACGCCAATGGTAGTCTCGGTAGTACATGGACAGCGGGTACGCCGCTCTGGCAGAATTTGGCTGGCGCCGGAACATTCGCATACAGAGGTTTCATGTATGTGCTTGGTGGAACGGACGGATTTCCGGGGCAGTGTAATACCGCCTGTTTGAACACGGTACGATATGCTTCTCTTAACGCCGACGGCAGTCTGGGTGCGTGGACTTCGACTACAAGCTTTGCTACAGGACGATACTGGGGACGAGCTATCGCACACAACGGATACATATATATCGTAGGGGGGGCGGGCAGCGGAGGGTTCCTGAACAGTGTCGAGTACGCCCCTATCAACGCCGACGGTACCTTGGGGACGTGGCGGGCAACTACTGGTTTTACCAGTGGCCGTTATGGCCATGTGTCGTATATCTATAGAGGTTATATATACGTGATGGGCGGGTGGATCGGAGGCACCGGCGTCGGCTATATGAACGACGTCCAGTACGCTCAGGTCAATGCCGATGGTACGGTAGGCGATTGGGAGACGACGACGACATTCGCTACCGGACGCAATTATACAAGCGGAGCATCCTGGAATGGCTACCTCTATGTCATGGGTGGCTACAATCCTAATAGCACCCCCGTTAACTTTAATGATACGCAGTATGCCAAGGTTGATCCGCCCGGGATGACCACGACTTCCGAGGCCGTGACAAGTCTGGGCGTTGCGGCTAACGGGGTCACTGCAGGGTATACCGTCGCGGCCAACGGCTATGTGTATAACCTGGGCGGGTATCAGAACGGTACGGGCGATTATACGAACATAGTTAAATTCGCACCGATTAACGCCGACGGGACCCTGGGTGCCTGGACGACGAGTACCCGGCCATTGCTTAATGCCTCGGGCGCTGGCGCGGTAGCGGTATACAACAACAGGATATATGTCGTGGGCGGCCTCACGACGGCGAGCGCAGAGTTGGCGAGCGTGCAATATGCCCCTCTTAACCCTGCGGGCGGCGAGTTGTCGGCAGCGTGGGCTGCGACTACAGCATTGCCGCTAACGATGACCAACCACACAGCTAACGCCTACAATGGCTACTTGTATGCGTTTACTAATGGCGGTGGTGGTCCTTCGACCACGGTTTATTATGCCGCGATCGCTGCCAACGGCACTGTAGGCGCATGGGCAACGACAACGAGCTTGAATACTTCGCGGACACTCGAGAAATCCGTCGTATACGGAGGTTATATTTATGTAGTTGGCGGCAATAACGGCGCCGGCACGCCAACGTACTTTACCTCCATAGAGTATGCCCCGGTTAACGCCAATGGGACCCTGGGTGCCTGGACGACGGCAGCTAACAGTATGGGAACCCCCCGTTCTCGCTTCGCTTTGATTGCGAACAAAGGTTACCTGTATGCGATCGGTGGAGAGACGACGGGCGGCGTAGATCTTGCAACTACTGAATATGCCAAGATTAACACCAATGGTTCAATTGGCACCTGGACGGCAGGGAAGCCATTGCTCGGTCAGTTTGCTAATGGCGGGCATGATGTGTTTGCCGATAAGATATACCTTATCAGCGGCAGGCTCAACGGTACGCGCTCGCCGACTAGTAATGTCGTGACGATCAATAATGGCGGCAACGGGGCAGTAGGAACCTGGGGGGCGACTACCGCACTGCCTGCTGTGAGGACCCACCATGCCTCAGTTATTTACGGCGGCTACCTATACGTCACCGGCGGCTACGGAGGTACCGATAATGAAGTTACCACTAGCCAGTTTAAGAACGATATTACATACGCCAAAATCAATGCCGATGGGACTGTAGGCGCATGGCAAGCCGCTACCAGCTTCACTACTGCCCGCAGTGGTCACTCGGTCATCGCCTACAACGGCTACATGTACATTTTGGGAGGTGGTTCGTACACTACGGCTAACGTTTTCTATAACGACGT
>JAQGGU010000017.1 GCA_028289265.1 Candidatus Saccharimonadota bacterium
TTCCATTTGCTGACAACACAGCATTTAAGATTCCTGACGAAGTCGATGATGAATCAGCGGTGTTCGCGTCGGACTCAGCACCAACCGGCTGGATGGGGGCAGACTTAGGTGGCGTAAAGCCGGCCGATGTCGTAGCAGTATGGGGCTGCGGAGCTGTAGGTCAGATGGCAGCCCAAGCAGCCATGGTACTCGGCGCAGACAGAGTCATTGCAATCGATAGGTACGAATACCGTTTAGCACAAATGCGCGATATAATAGGCGCCGAAGTCATCAATTACGAAAAAACAGACGTGCAGGCAGAGCTGCGTGAACGAAGTGGGGGCAGGGGACCTGACGTATGTATTGAAGCCATCGGCATGGAAGCGCACTCATCTGGCCCACAGTATAGAATTGAACAAGCCAAGCAACAGACGCGTGTACTGCAAACTGACCGCGGCCACGCTCTACGCGAAGCTATCATTGCTTGCCGTAAAGGCGGTACTGTATTTGACCTTGGAGTGTTTGTTGGACTACTCGATAAATTCCCGATGGGAGCACTTATGAATAAAGGCCTCACGCTAAGAGGCGCCCAACAACACGGTGAGCGCTATATTCCCATGCTTTTGGAGCGTTTAGCCCGCGGAGAAATAAAAACATCTCATCTTATGACTCACACATTGTCACTGGAGCAAGGTGCTTTAGGATACGACTTGTTCAAAAACAAAAAAGATAACTGCGTCCGTGCAGTCTTTAGTCCTGGGACTACATAGCCACCGCACGTCCCTAAGATCATAGACAAAATCTCAAGCATCAGTACACTAGTAGCTAGATCCAGTAATCTACGGAGATACACCCATGCAGGACATAGACACAGCCAGCTTATTAATACGCCTTGGCGTCGGCATAGTGATGATTATATTCGGTATAAGTCAGATAAAATCTCCAACCAACTGGTTAAAGTATATGCCTGGAATCGTACGGTTCCTGATGCCCGTGAAGCCTTCTTCATTTATGAGAGTGCATGGTATAGGTAATCTAGCTTTAGGCATATTACTCGTTAGCGGCCTGTTCCAACCTGTGTCAATATGGCTGGCACTACTATGGTGGGCCTGGGTTTCACCCTTCGCGTTTTATTATGAATTTACAGTCGGATTGCGTGATCTGGCAATCATCATGGCTCTTATCAGTCTTCTCATACTAGGTTAGATATATATTAGCCATATAAATATAGCCTGCAGCTGTGCGGCCACAGGCTATATTAGTACTGTCCCCTAAGTTCTACCTTTGGTAGCGGGTACGAATTGAGGACCGGATCCGCTCTACGGCAACTAGGCCTAGTCCAGCCGAACCGACAGTCATGAGCGCAATACTTAGCATGCTCATGCTACCGTCGGTAGCTTGCTTATTGACAGACGTATTTGGCTTGAGTGCATTGTTACGGCTAGAGCCGATGACTGCGCCCGCTTGGCGGACCACATCACTGGAACCGGAGCCGCCGCCAGTAGTACTAGAGGATGTTGAACCGACAGGCGTCAAGGTAAGTTTCTCTTTATGAGAGCTGTGTGATCTATTTGAACCGCCAGAACCCGCGCTCGTAGGCACGAAGGCGAACACTTTCGCATTTTTGAATGCTTGCTCAACCCCGCCGCCTTGGCCAGGTATAGCTGCCCCTGATGTAATCGGCGCCACTACTGGCGGTTTAACGACACCGAAGTTACCATGCCAGGCGCCAAATACGTTGATGAAGAGTACACCGAACCAGTTGGACAGACTAAAGTTGCTATTAATAAGATTTGCGATATTGGCGCTCGCCGTAGCATTTCCGGTGGCTACACTGCCTACGTCATCATTATTAGTAGCTGCCGCATTACCACTGGTAGCGCGGGCAGTAATGTTATTAGTAATACCGTAGTTTTCATTATTTGTACTAGTAGAACTATTCGCGAGGGCCGCATTACTCGAGACGCCACCGCCAAGTGCCGCCGAAGTCGTACCTGCAGGCGCATCCATAATCAGACCCACCCATGTACCAAGGACATTTACAAATACCAGCAGACTGTTAGCGGCAACGACTTGGCGTCCCGTGAGATTGAGGATGGTCAAATTCGTAAGTCCGTCACCCGTAGTGACACTTCCAACATCATCATTGTTGTAAGCGGTAGCACTACCGGAAGCTGCGGCAAGATCTACATTATTTGAGACATTGGCATTAAGGTTATTGGTGGTATTGGAAGTTGTATGCGCAGATGTATTCGCGGCATCAGCAGTTGCAAGTAATGCGTTTAATGAATCAGCTGGCATTAGAATATTTCCCGTATAGTCACCATATATATTAATGACGCCCAAAAAGGACTGGTTGGCTGCCACAACAGAATTAATCATATTTACCACATCGGCTACTGCATTCGCATTGCCAGTGGACACACTGAGGACGTCGTCATTATCCTCGGCTGTAGCGTTACCGCTTGTCGCTGTCAGATTGATATCATTTCTAATCGTTCCATGTGTTTGATTATTTACAGTAGCGTTAGCAAGGTTAGCCGTGTTCGCGGCAGCTGGCTGCATGAGTGTAGCCGGATCTATCAACAGATCTCCGGAAACATTACCCTGGATGTTTTGAGTAAAAGTCGCAAGACCTGTACCCGTAAATGAGGCCTGGGACTGGAGCATGTTAACGATATTTGCCATAGCGTCCGCATTACCGGTACTGACGCCGCCTACATCATCATTGCTTATAGCCTGGGTGTTGCCACTTTTGGCCACTGATAGCAGCTGGTTGTCCATGCCTACTTTAGTGGTAGTGTCTACATTCGAATTGTTTCTATTATTTTGATTTTCCTGGTGATTGGCTCCGGACAACCCGTCAGTACCGCTACTCCCGTCACTAGGTTGCGGAGGTGAAGAAATCTGATCGGTATTCGTATCTGACTTTGGTGATGTCTCACCCATAACATCCTCTGGCGATATTGCAGGCGTATCGTTATTATCGGTCGCAGCAGGACCCCCATGCGTAATCGCACCTGCTGGGGGCGTTGAAACCGCGACAGGAGTCTGCTCATATGCACTATGGGATGCAACGTACATCCATATGGTTGTATCCCACAATCCTGTGGCCGGATTGTAAGTATATTCCACTGGAACTTTTGGGGTGGTTTCCCTAGTGGAAGGATCAAACGTATAATAATCGTTTTCCCAAAGCCCTGTACTTTGATTGTAGTGATAAGTTACCGAATCTGACCCGGTAGGGCCGTTTTCCGGACTTGATTCCGACGTAGAGGCTGTTCCTTCTGCGTTCTGTGTCGTTTCATTCTGCGCCATTACTGGGGCTGGCGTCGCACCGACGAGCATAAGTACGGCTATAACCGTAAAACTTCGTTTCAGCATCTCTCTGATCTTATTCATACCATCTCCCTTCGGTCACTTCTGATTCAGTCACTAATCACTGGTGTCGGAGGAGCCTCAAATGCCGTGACTCCTCCGACATGCGTATTACCTGATTTGGGCAAAACGCTTAGCAATCAACCTTATCTTCTTAGTTTGAAACACTAACGTCAAAGACTGATGTATTGGTGTTTGAAGCGTCACCACTAGTGATGTTTCCACTGACATCATCGTTGTCTTCTACGCGAACATCGCCGCTCTCCGCACTTTGGTGCGTGGAGTTACTGACATATACATTGGTATTATTTCGGACCTCTGTGTTGTTCGAGTTTGAGTGACTAATCCGGTTGTATGAGTTGCGGCCCGAATCGTTTATAGAAGCGTCGCCCCAATCATTACCACCGCCAGAACCGCTACCATGGAACGCACTGTTGCTAGATGATGAATTATCTACGTCGACACTAGCTTCCGTCCAGTTGTCATTAGTAGCATCACCGCTCGTAACATCGGCATCAACGTCATCATTGTCTTCGACCTTCACGTTACCTGAATCGGCCCGCTGTGAAGTGTGATTGTTTAATTTGACACTGGTATCATTGCGCACTTCTGTCCGGTTGCGATTCCTATATTCGATGACGTTTCTAGAGTTTCGACCTGAGTCATCAATTGATGCGGCACCCGCGATACCAGTGAAGCCGGCTACAAGAGCTATAGAAGATGCTACAGTTGCTGAAATTCGTGTAAGTTTGTTCATAATGAACTCCTTTCAACATTAAGTGTTGAGTTGATTGGTAATTTGGTTCCAAGTGACCGCCTGATAGTTTAGCGTCAAGTTAGGTAATGGCCATCGACCTCGGGGGACCAAGGTCAGGACCCTAAGATACATATCTGCGGCACAATTTTCATATGTGAATTTAATGATTGTTAGTACTCGAGGAATGCATACGTACGTGAAGACTACTGCTGTGGCTTTCCGACTGGTTGTCGGAGCTGATGGATGTGTCGGTACTGTTCTGTATTGACACATCTGTGCGCGTACTGTTATTTTCATTCTCCGAAGTATACGTTTTATCAAAGGACTCATTTGGACCCACTGTTTGTTCCTCGCCATTCACAGTCACAGTTGTGCCTGTATTATCCGAGGATACTGATGCGTGGTATTCATTTGAGACATCTTCATTCGGAGTCGTGTTATTCATCGTTTCCGTACCTCCTGGCTCGTCGACTTCAAGGGCATTGTTCTGCGCAGAGGACGGCGTACTTACCTCTGAGCGCACGGGCTTCACGGCATATACTATCCATGCAGCGGCGATAATCGCCGCGACCGCAATATATATGACCGACAGCCGGACGTGTCGCAGCATAGTGAATATAGGTGAAGGAAGATGTTCACCTATCACCGTAAATCGTGCGCGAATTCCTCTTGTCATGCATTGCCTCTCTATTATTTTCTGACTAGTGGACTAGTAGATTACGCCGTAACCTAGTGGCTAGCCATAGCCAGCATATACGAATGAAGTGATACCGTGGCTGTGGTGAGATAGGACAGGGAAGCTAGAATGTCGTTGATATGCAGAGATCGTTGCAACCATTTACACCCCCTCTATTAGCTCAGCTATATTTCGGCCGACTGGTTATACTGTCACTATAAGCCCTTGCTAGGGATGGTCAGTAAGAATTTTCATAAGCATGTTTATTGCCATAAGCGCAATCATATGTAACATATAAAATCACCGCCTATAGGTGGCGGCCATTGTAGGTTATACTCCCCATTTAGCATAAAAGCGTTTAAGTTTCATTTTTTGGTGCTGTTCATATGCTTCTACTAGTCTGGTCATGCGGTGTGTCATAATATCCCCTCCTGAGTCACGATATAATTCTTACGCTTCTACCGGCTAACGGCTATAAAATATCCCACAATACTATGGGCAGCATTAGGACTTTTAGTCTAACATTTGTATAGTTATAGTTATCCATGAGCGGCTACTTCCGTAATCAACATCACGAATTTGATCCAGTATGGCATGTGCAGGTCGCAATGTTGCTAGCCTTAAGCCTCCAACTACTGCTTCCCGACACTTTTACCTTTGGTCTCCACTATATCCTTCCTTGGGTAGAAGGATTGCTTATCATAAGCCTATCACTAACGACGCCTCGCGCACGTACTTTTAAATCTTTGCGTCGTCGCATAAACGTCATCACTTTAATAGCAACTATAACTGTCGCCAATATATATTCACTCATTGTTATAGCCGATCACTTACTTCGACCTGGCATCATCTCTGATGGCAAGCCATTAATCCTAAGCGCTATCAATATATTCATGACCAATATAATTATATTTGCGCTTTGGTACTGGGAAATGGACGGTGGTGGTCCAGGCGAACGTATGGAAATAGAAAAGCATGACCAGGATTTTCTGTTCGCGCAGCATCGAAACGAGCTATACAAGCACCCGAAATGGAAGCCGGCATTTGCCGACTATTTGTACATTTCTGCGGTTAACGCTATGTCGTTCAGCCCCGGTGATGCTTTGCCCCTTAGCCGGCGGGCTAAGATGTTGATGCTGTCGCAAGCTATCGTCTCGCTTGTCACCATATTCTTGGTCGCAGCCCGCGCAGTCGGTATACTGTCCTAGTACCTCATAGAGTAATCTTATAAAACTATGGACAAAGTCAAAACATTTACCCGTAAAATTGATGCCTTCCAACGTTCGCACACAGCGTTAGCTTTCCCAGTAGCCGTAGTGAAACGTTACGGTGACGAGGAGGCCGGCAAGCAAGCTGCGCTCGTTACTTACTATGCATTTCTATCAGTATTCCCATTGCTTTTGATCTTCATTACCGTGCTTGGTATTGTCGTTTCCAGCAATCCTGAACTTGAGGCTCGCATCACAGAAAACGTCTTCCACCTATTTCCTGCACTTAGCCGTGACCTCCAGGATAATGTACATACCCTGAAAAGTAGTGGACCAGCGCTGGCACTACAAGCGCTTGTACTACTGTATGGTGCGCGCGGACTTGCTAGTATACTGCAAGATACGTTTAATAATCTTTGGCATATCGCTAAAGAGCACCGTCCCGGCATACTTGGCGACTATGCTCGTAGCTTCGGGATGATGATCGCCGTAGGACTGGGCATGATTCTCGGATCGGTCCTCAGCTTTGTACTGACTAGCGTTATACACCTGGGAATTATCGGGGTTATATTCATCAATCTAGTTAACGTTGCTGTAACTTTCGGACTCATACTCCTGGTTTTTAGGCTGGGGACGTCAAATAAGATCAGCCTAAAGAAACTGATACTGGGCGCGGGTATCGCTACCATCGGTCTGATAATAGTCCAAATTCTCGGAGGCTACATCATGTCCGAGCACTTACCTAAACTTGAAGGCTCATACGGCTCATTTGCCATCACGCTCGGTCTGCTATTTTGGATATATCTACAAGCACAAGTCCTCCTATACGCCATAGTAACTACAGTCGTACGCACTGAAAAAGATTGGCCTAAGAAGCTTTTTTAGCAGTAGGCTGCACCTTTGTCGTGCAATACATACAGCGCGTAGCAGCAATAGGAATTTCGCCCAAACATTCAGGGCACTTATGAGTTGTGGGGTCGGGCGTTGGCTTCTTTTTACGCGCCAGTTCCATAAGTCGATTCAAGGGCTGTACTACCAGGAAGAATACCACCGCGGCAGTCAGTAAAAAGGTAATGAGGGTATTCAGGAAGTCGCCGTACGGGAATGCTACTCCGTTGAGCTCAAATGCATACTTTGAAAACTCACGGTCGCCTTGGACGGCCGCAATAAGAGGCGTCAAAAAGTCCTTAACAAAAGCAGTCACTACGCTAGTAAATGCAGCACCAATAACTACCGCAACCGCCAAGTCGACAACATTACCGCGCAGGATGAATTTCTTAAACTCCTGTAACATACTCGTTTCTCCTTATTACAAAGCCACTATTTTACTACAAATAGCGTTTTTCAACTACGCGAAGCGCCAGATAGCCAGGCACAAGCGGCAGCCAGTACGTCAATCCGCGATAGACAAGTGCCGCCGCCACGGCTATGCCGGATGTGACGTCAAATGCAAGCAATATCGCGACAATACCTGCCTCGGCACCACCTAGTCCGCCCGGGGTCGGAATAGCCGCTCCCGCGAGCGCACCGCTTGATATAGCGAGCAGGCTTACCGGCCACGGTAGCTCCACGCCGACTGCTAGCAGTACGGCATACATTGCGGTTGCGTGCAGTGCAGTTAGCGCACACGAACTAAGTAAAGCCGCAGAGGTTCGACGCGGACGGCGGGCTGACAGTAGAATATATTGCCACATTTGACGTAAGGATCGCACCATTAGTCCGGTTATAGCTTGATGGGCGCGAATATAGAGTATAAGTGCTACCAGCATCACGCTACCCAGCGCGTATATCTGCCAGGCAACACTTAGTTTAGGCAGGGCAGGGAATGTGGCAGGGAAGAACGCCCCCACACCTAGGATAAGCAACACGTTACCTACAAGGCCCAGAAGGTTATTAGTAGCAACGATAGTCATGGCTTCAGGCAGGGAATGACCGCATTTTTTCAAATAATAAGCGTTGATGCCAAGTCCGCCCAGACCGCCGGGCAATAATCTGTTTACCAGACCTCCTGATATCTGCACGAGCAATGTAGGGCCAAATCGCAGCCGCCGTACGGCGAGCAGTATGTATGTCATCGCGGCCAATACGTAGCTTAAAGCGACTGTGACCGCCGCTACAGCCAGTAAGAGCGGATCGGCTGATCGAATAGCGTCCATACTTAGACGCAGTCCCCCGATACCTATCGCAACGACATAGAGTATTATGCCGAGTAGTAGCAACTGTACCACCGTTCGACGCTTGAGAAGCTTGGCGTACGACCGGGGATGACGTTTTGGCCGATTTGAAGAGTTTAGCATATGACTTATAGTATACGTGCTTATGCTTTCCGCGCCACACAAGTTGTCCGTAAGCAATTCTTAAGGTAGGTGAGGTATACTGATATGGATAATAGTAGGAAAATTATGAAACTAGTTGTTCAGATCCCATGTCTCAATGAAGAGGCCACATTGCCGCTTGTACTTGCAACCATTCCAGAAAAAATTCCAAATGTAGACGAAATTGTCATTGTAGTAATCGACGATGGCTCGACCGACAAAACCATTGAAGTCGCCAAGAAATTAGGCGTTAAGCATTTTGTCCACCACTCCAAGACACAATACCTGGCACGCTCATTCCATGATGGCGTAAATTACGCGCTTAAGATTGGTGCTGACATCGTGGTAAATACGGATGGCGACAATCAATACCCCCAGGAGCGTATCGGTGATCTCGTACAGCCAATCATTGAGGGCAAAGCCGATATTGTTATTGCTGATCGTCAGACCCAAAAGATTGCTGAATTTTCTGGCACCAAAAAGTTTTTACAGCGTTTTGGTAGTGCGGTCGTGAACAAAGCAGCCGGAACTAATTTGCCGGATGCAGTCAGCGGCTTTCGTGCCTACTCGCGCGAATCGCTGATGCGCATAAATACGGTGACCCGTTTTAGCTACACGACTGAAACAATAATTCAGGCCGGACAGAAGCACCTCGCTATCGCTAGTTTACCTATCGTAACCAATGCTAAAACTCGGGAATCTCGACTATTCAAATCAATTCAACAAATGGTCTTTAAACAAGGCGTCACCATTATCCGGGCTTTCATTATGTATCGACCGCATATTGTCTTCGGCACCCTTGGCTATATTTTATTAGCACTAGGACTGGTGCCTTTCATTCGTTACCTATACTTTGTCCTCGTGGACCACGCCGGGGGCGGCCACCTACAATCACTCGTTCTCGGTTCAGTTCTGCTCACGGGTGCGTTTATGTGTCTCGTCATGAATATTATTGCCGACCTTATACGTATCAATCGTATTCTTATAGAAGACAATCTCGAACACTCCAAGCGCATGCGCTTCGACAACAAGTAAGTAGCAGCTACGGAATAATGACGCGGTGCAGAACGCCTTGCACCATATGGTTGATCTGATACGCCGGTGACGACGTATCACTCGACCAGTACCAACGCGGCTCGCTCCGGTACAGCCACGCTATAAGCCCCACACCATGAACAAGCAAGACAAGGGTTATGACAACAAGCCACGTTTTTGCTTCCGGCCGTCGCCACTTATCTATTGCCCAGGCAAAGGGAAGCGCCAACGCGGCATACAAAATAGGATAGACGGGCACAAGGTATCGACCGTGAATAGCCATTGCCTCACCGGTATGCAGGTACATCGAGAGGTTCTTTATGAATAGCACAGCCGTATAAAAAGCGATAGCGAGCAGTAGAAGACGGAGATACGTAAGCCGCCACAGCCGCTGTATATAATATACAGCCAGACCAGCGCCCGTGATGACGATCGTCCAGGCGGTATAGTTCGCGACCGTCAGCGGCGGCGCTGGAATATACTCTACTGTTCCATTTGGTATGAAGCGGCTTGAAATCACGAACATAGTTTCAAAGACCATGCGGTGCACCCACACGAACGGATAGACGATCAAGCCCCACGTAGAAGGCTTTGGTTGACTCTGAGCGTATAAGTGATCGCGAGCCCAAGGAGAATACGACTGGCATTGTTCGATAGTCAGTACCTTGGCACAGTCTGGGACAGGACCGTGATACGCGGCAAGATTAACCGCGTAGCGCTCCGCGAATAACCCGCCGAACCCGAGAAGCAGCACGGTAAAACCAATTATCACGCTTCTGCGAGGCCATGCCAGAGCGTTCAACAGAGTTATTTCATGCTTGCGAATCTGTCTGACAGTTACAGTAGCCAGTATTACTGCTAACGCCAGAGAAAGTGGGGTGGAAGTGTACTTAACGACAGCCGTGAACAATATATAGAAGACGATGAGCAGTAACGATGTAACATCAATTACTCCCGTACTATATAGGCGCCGCATATAACGTATGGCGTACAGAAAGAGCAGGGCAGTCAACATAAATATAAGATTGTCGTAATTTATCTGTGCTGCCAACAACGGTACTACAGGGGTCAAGACAAAGAATAGTAGTACTACATGCATCAAACGCCGTGAAATGCCTAATTCAAGAAGTACCTTTCGATACACCAAAAGCCCACCTACGAACATCCCTATATTCAGCAATCGCAGCACAATAACCTGCACTGCCAAGCTGTCAGTAATGCCGGCAACCACTTGGTACGGTAGGCTCAATAAATAGTGAAAAAGGTAGGACGGGTCGCGCGACACCGCTCCATAGACCTCGGCGCCAGCCGGATGTGCGGTAAAAAAGGGCAGCCACTGCTGGGCATGTAATTGTATAAGCCCAAAATGATAATTCTCATCGAACGCCTGGGGATAGACAGCTGAAAGCGCTATCCATAAGCTTTGGAAAACAAGCAATCCTAGAATGACATAAAAAAAAGGCCGGGCGTCTAACCAGCTATACACTGTGCGCTGTATTTTTTGTAATAATACATTTTTCTTAAGCCGGCCGACTGATGCTGACATCTTGTGAAACATTATAACAGTATAGTGCGGCTCACTGAGCCAAAGCTTAAACCATTTAGCTGAATAGAGTACAATGTCCGTATGTCAAAGAAAACGCTTCGCACTATGATTGCCGTCTTTGTGCTCGTAGCAACCATCATTGCTTTCACTGTATATTTCATTAAGCATCCGGAGATCATTACCACACTTCAGGCGGTTTCTCTCCTTACTATCACTAAATTATTTGTACTTTACTGCGTATTCATTGCCACGCTCGTCTGGATTCAAAGGGCGACATTGTCACTCTGCGAACTCACCCTTGGCCGCAAAGAAAGTGCACTGCTTGTTATGTACTCATCAATCATTAACTTTTTCGGGCCCCTACAGAGTGGTCCGGGCTTCCGGGCAGCGTATTTGAAAAAGAAACATAACGTCAGTCTCAAAAAGTACACTTTAGCGACACTCGTCTATTACGGGCTGTACGCGCTTTTCAGTGGACTACTCCTTTTGTCGTTTTTTGTTGGCTGGTGGATCGGGGCAGTCTGCATACTTGCCCTCGCGGCCACGCCGATCATGCTTCGCCTAAAAAAGTTTAAAAGCCTTAAACTGCGCGGTGTATTGAGTCTCGCCCTAGCCACGCTAGCGCAAGTGGTCGTGCTGACAGTTATTTATTTCGTTGAGTTATACAGCCTGCTGCCACAAGTCAGTTATCTACAAAGCCTGGCATACACAGGAGCTGCTAACTTCGCATTATTTGTGTCTCTGACGCCTGGAGCAATAGGATTCCGTGAATCATTCTTGCTGTTTTCACAAAAACTCCATGACATTGGTGTCGACACTATTGCTGCGGCAAGTGTTATTGACCGTAGTATCTATATCGTATTCTTGCTTATAATGGCAGCCGGTATTTTTGGATTGCATGCCAATGACTATTTCAAGACGAATCGCACTGAAAGCGACAAGCAAGAATCTAAGGCATAGTTCCTGCAACAGTGGAACTACAGTACATTCTCAACCAAAAGACTTATACTAAAGGTACTATATGCGCATACTTGTTATAGAAGATGAAGTCAAAATCGCATCCGCAATCAAGCGCGGACTAGCCCTGCATGGTCATGCAGTCGATACCGTACATGATGCCGACACCGGTTACTCCTACGCCGTAGATCCGGACTATGACCTTATTATCCTGGATCGTATGCTTCCTGGAAGCATAGATGGCACCGAACTCTGCCAGAAGATTCGAGACGAAGGAGTACACACGCCAGTCCTAATGTTAACCGCACGCGGCACCATAGGTGACAAGGTGGAAGGTCTCAATAGTGGGGCGGATGATTATTTAGTGAAACCGTTTTCATTTGATGAGCTGACCGCACGAGTGCGCGCACTTCTAAGGCGCCCAAAGGCCACTACTGGGACAATACTCAAAACAGGAACCCTTGAACTAGACCCTGTTGGTTATACCGTCACACGAAACGGGACAGCTATAAAGCTTTCTCACAAAGAATTTCAGGTCCTTGAGTACCTGATGCACCATGCAGGACAGATTATTCCTAAAGAGACCCTTATAGCTCATGTCTGGAATGAAGAGGCCGACGTATTGCCCAATACCGTAGAGGTATATATAGGATATCTACGCGCCAAAATTGATCGGCCTTTCGCGGACGAAAAACCTTTGATTCATACTGCCCGCGGATTTGGTTATCGGTTAGGGGAAAAATAAGTAATGAACTCTATGGGTTCAATGTTCAGGTCGGCTCTCTTCAAATTGACGGCAGCATATGTGACGATTGTCATGGCTATCAGCCTTACTTTTAGCGTGATCCTATACAACCTTGCTGTTACCGAATTACAGACTGGCTTTCAAAACCAGTACGTCCGCTGGCTTACTGAATACCAGCCATACGGGTTGCGTCAACCGGGCGATCCCGCTTCCGAGCTAGCGGCCAGGGCTAATCATATATATGCACAACTGGTGTATTTCAATATCCTGGTATTTATCGTCATTGCCGGCGCCTCCTATTGGCTTGCGCGCCGAACCCTCAGACCCATCGAACGGGCGCACGAGCAGCAAAAACGTTTTACGGCAGACGTCAGCCATGAACTTCGCACACCGCTCACAGCACTCAAAATGGATACCGAAGTGACCTTACTTAATAAGAAAGCGACAATCAAAGAGTTACGGCAGACTCTTGAAGGGAACCTGGATGAAACGCAGCGAATGGAAAACCTCGTCAACAATCTACTGCAACTCACGAGCCTAGAAGCGAATCAACTACGCGGTGATTTTTCTCGAGTCAATATCAAAGAACTAGTGGCAAGTGCACTGGAAATCGTACATCGCTACGCCCATAGTAAGCACATTACGATCGAGAGCACATTGCGTGATGGTTATGTTGTCGGTGACCGTTCCAGCCTGACGCAGCTATGCATAATCTTGCTCGAAAACGCTATAAAATACAGCC
>JAQGGU010000028.1 GCA_028289265.1 Candidatus Saccharimonadota bacterium
TATTTCCAATGTATGGAGTAATTGGGATTCGTAGTTATCAATCGATAGCTTGCTGTCATAAAGCAGTTCCACGACGGTTGGTTTGTGCGCCAGACTGCCGTAGAGCTCGCTGGCGCGCGTATTCATAGTCTCGAGCAGTTCGAGTCGGGCACGGGTAATACGGCCGCCTAATTCGCTAAGACGGACGTTCCAGGGGAATATCTGTGATGCTGCCGACATACCCATGCGCTTGAGCAATGCATTGCGTTGGGTTAATACGCGGCGGTAGTCCCGGCGCAGCGTGCCGTAGCCGGGCTGCAACTGCTCAAGCAGATCATCGAGATAGCTTCGGCGCAGTTCGGGCGCCCCACTAAACATCAACAGGTGGTTTGGTTCAAACACTACTGTGGGTACCATCTTGGCAGCGCTCAAGCGGCGAAACACCCGTCCTTCTATTTCATAGGTCTTGGAAGGTTTCGGTTCCCGAAGAATCTTAATAGTTCGTAGGCCCACCTCATCATGGGCATCCAGCCGGGCCCAAGGCTGCTCATATTGCACGAGCTCAGCATCTTTCACACGATACGAACTGCCTCGAGCCACCACCAATATTGCCTCAAGCAGATTGGTCTTACCGCTGGCGTTTGGCCCGACGATGATATTTACGCCCGGCTCGAACTCAAACGTCTCGTCCGCATAGGACCGGAACTGCTGCAGGCGAATATCTGTAATCATATATAAGGTATTATCGACCAGCTAAAGGTTTTTGAGAAATAGTGCATGGATGGAAACCAAGCTGCAATTCGTAGCCGTACCCATAGTACGGTGACGAAGCTGAACCGAAGGTCTCCGCCCAGGATATGCATTTCTTGCAGGCGCCACTAACTCTTCAGCGGCATGATGATATGGGCGTAATCTTGGTTACCGGGGTCGCGCAGCAGGGTTGGCTCTAGCTTACCATTAAAGCAAAACGCTACTTCGTCACCCGAGAAAGCATGCAGGGCATCGAGCAGGTAACGAGAGTTCAGCGTGATACTACCACTGCCCGTTACCGTACCTGTAGCGCTCGCAATGTTCTCGCCGAGCTGGGATGCGACAGACCGCACGCTGAGCTCGTTCTTGGTTTCCTCTACGTTAATGGTGATACTTCCGGCGCTTTCGCGGGCAAACAAGCTGGATACTTTTGTAACGTTCACCAGGTCGGCACGGCTGAGCCGCGCTTCGACAGCAAAGGAGCTAGGTATAAGCTTGCGATAGTCGGGATACTTTCCTTCGATAAGCCGAGCAACGAGATCGACATCATTAGCCTGAAAGAGCACTTGTTGATCATCGTGGGTCACGCTAACCGCTTCACTGTAATCACCAAGTATGCGTAGCAGGTCATTAATAGCAGTGGCCGGTATAAGCAAGCGGATATCCTGGTCATTTGGACCAAGATCTTTCTCAGCGAGTCGATAGCTATCCGTTGCAGCGGCGTAGAGGTGGCCGTCCTGGGTTTGGAGAAGTACTCCGGTCAATACTGGGCGTGATTCATCCGATGAAGCCGCCATGATGACTTGTTGCAAACCCTTCTTGAGCACCGAACCATTAATAGTCCACGTTTGGCCGCTGCCGTCTTTCATGTTTATGGCCGGCATAACAGGGAAGTCGTCGGCAACCACGCCATTTACTACTGATTGATACTTATCGGTAGAAATATTAAGTTTATGCTCAACCAGTTTCAGGTCTATGACGCCGCTCGGTAGACTGCTGATAAAGTCCTGCATCAGACGGGCAGGGACGGTAATAGCACCTTCTTCTATTACTTTCGCACCAATATGTTCAGTGATAGCGATATCGAGGTTCGTCGCCGATATGCTGAGCCGGTTATCGACTGTTTTGATAAGTACGTTCGCCAGTATGGGCAAAGTGTTTCGTGCGCTCGCCACCCGCGCAACGACTGAAAGAGCTTTGTTCAAGTTTTCCTGTGTGACCTGTAGCTGCATTTTCTCGGCTCCTTATTATTTATTAAATATATTAGTAGTTGTAGTTATAGGGGGTGTGGATAGGGTGGATAACTGCCTCCACTCATCTGTTAATTGGCGAAAAATGGCAGTGGTTTGGCTGTGTGTAATTGTGGGTAACATAAACGCTTTATCCCAACTTTTACCCACATGGTTATGGGAGGTGTGTACGGAGCCTATGTATAACTGCTGAGTTATACCCGCAGAATCCCGACGGTTATCCATGAGTTGTACACAGATTTTATCCACCTTTGCACAGACACTAAAGTATTTTTTGAGCCTTTTAGCAAGGAAAATCTTATGCATATAGCAGCTCTTTAATATTGTTAACCGCTTCCCGTATGTCACTGTCCAAGTGAAGCTCTCTTTCAATCTTCTCGACGGAGTGTATCGCTGTCGTGTGGTCTTTACGGCCAAGTTCACGGGCAATCTTCGGGAAGCTGAGGTGCAACTCGCTGCGCAGGATATACATGGCTACCTGGCGCGGTACTACAATATCCTTGTCGCGCTTGCTGCCGAGGATTTCATCGACGGTTACCTGGAAGTGCCGCGCCGTCCGTTCCACTATCTGCTTGGCACTGATATGTTTCGGCCGCGTCTTTGCCGACCCAAGGAGGCCGCTGGCGATGGCCAGATTTGGCTCGAGGGCACGCATTTCACAGAAGGCCAGCAATTGGTTGAGTGCTCCTTCAAGCTCACGGATGTTGGTGGTTACGTTATTGGCCAAATATTCGACCACGTCAGTCGGCAGCTCCACGGCGTGGCTGCCCGCCTTGGTCTGGACGATGGCGCAACGGGTTTCAAAGTCGGGAATTTGCATGTCAATACTCATGCCCCAGACAAAGCGTGACTTCAGGCGGTCTTCGAGCCCGGGAATCTCACCTGGCGGCTTATCGCTGCTGATAATAATCTGCTTATTACCCTGATGTAGAGTGTTGAAGGTATGGAAAAATTCTTCCTGAGCCTTTTCTTTGCCGGCAATGAACTGGATGTCGTCGACTATTAGTATGTCGGCCGTGCGGTATACTTCGGTGAAATCCGAGATTTTCTTAAAGCGAAGTGCGCTCACGAATTCCTGTAGGAACTGTTCGCTTGAGACATACACTACCCGGGCGTCACGCTTTGCCGCGACTACCGCGTTACCGACTGCCTGCATAAGGTGGGTCTTACCGATACCCACGCCGCCGTAGAGGAAGAGAGGGTTGTATTTCGTTCCGGGACTGGCGGCGATTGCCTGGCAGGCGGCATATGCCAGCTCGTTACCGGATCCAACGATGAAGTTTTCGAAGGTATAGCGCTCGTTGATACCTTGGCGATAGGTGTGGGAAAACGAATTTCCCGGGCCGCCGGAAGAGGGACGGGGAGGGGAGTAAGTGGATTGCTCGGGTCTGGACTCCATGCGCATCGTGCCCGTATCAAGTGGTTCGTCCACTGGTTTTCGTGAAGTCACGGTATGAATCTTATACTCAATGCGCTCAGGGGACAGGCCATTCTTCTTCAGGGTTTCGGTGATGAGGTCGTTATATTTACGCTCGAGCTGCTGCTTGATAAATACATTGGGTACACCGATGACGGCAGACTCGTCGTCGTACTTGAGAAGTTGGGTTTGTTTGAACCAGGTCATAAAATTGCCACGTGATACGGACAATTCGATTTCGCCGAGCACGGCCTGCCATAAGTTACTTCCTGGTTGCATGGTTTTATATACCTCCCTGTACGTCTACCCTGCGCGGTGGCCGGTAGCTACTATAATACGAATATCCGGGACTTTTCCACAAGCCCTTTTATTGTTTTCAAGGGAAGGGCAGGGGAGAAGGCCAAAATATGCCCTAAATTATGCACAGACGAGCCTCTCATCTGTAAAATTGTGGAAAACCCTTGGCTAAAAGGGGAAAACTTGATAGAATCAATAGGTTAAATATTGTTAAATTCACCTCTCTTCTTGCAATTTTAGGCAGGGGAGGGTGGTAGAAAAAGGCCAGTATACTGAAATGCCCAAAAGAACGTATCAACCAAAGAAACGACATCGATCACGCGTTCACGGTTTTATGAAGCGCATGGCTTCTAAGGCTGGACGCTCGCTCTTACAGCGCCGACGCAACAAGGGTCGCACCAAACTTTCGGCTTAGTTGGCTTATGCGCGCGGAGCACAGTGGACGCTAGATTAGCGACCCAGCTTGCATCCACGCGCAGAACCCTCAGCCATAGGTAGAGACATTGTTATGTACCGAGTATTGAGATTTATATCCCAACCCATACCTGCGTACAAAGCCCCCTGTTCAACCTAAGCGACTTTGTTCGCTTTTTGTTCATTAGCACTATAATAGAGTTATATGATTGCACGTCCCAATCGCTTTCATGGAATTAATTCCTTGCGTCATGTCTATGCGCGCGGCCAAACGGTCCGTGCGTCTTTGTTGTCCGTGCGCTACTTGGCCAATGACCGCCGCTCAGCTTATCGAGCCGCCGTTGTTGTTAGCCGTAAGGTCCATAAATCCGCAGTGGTCCGCAACCGGATTCGTCGGCGTATATATGAGATCATCCGTCGGCATGCCGCGGAGATAACGCGGCCATATGACATAGTCGTGACTGTATTTAGCGAACAGGTAGCCGAAATGGATGCCAATTCCTTGGAAGCTATGGTGCTAGGGCAGCTGGAGAAGGCGGAAATTATAAGAGAACCGGCATCGGCAGCGAAGGGGCCGCATGCTATAGTAGAACCAAAGGAGAAGCCGTAAGGTATGTTTGATACGCTCATAGTCCAACCCATTTTTAACCTGCTGGTTCTCATATACGCCCTTATTCCGGGACACAATTTCGGCCTAGCGATCATTATTTTTACGATCGTTGTCCGCCTCTCACTTTGGCCGCTGGTCAAGAAGCAGCTCCATCAGACGAAGCTGATGCGCAAGATCCAGCCCGAACTCAGGCGCATCGCGAAAGAAACAAAAGGAAACAAGCAGCAGCAAGCACTGATGCAGATGGAGTTGTACAAGGAAAAAGGCATAAGTCCTTTCCGCTCCATCGGCATAATGCTCCTGCAACTGCCAATACTGATTGGTTTGTATATTGGCTTGCAGCGGGTCATCAAGGACCCGCATGAGATCGTCGATTTCGCGTACCCCGCCCTGCAACAATTGCCATGGCTGCAAACCTTAGCGAGTGATATTAATCGCTTCGATATGTCCCTCTTTGGTCTTGTCGACCTGCACCGTGCGGCCATTGGTGCCCAAGGTCTGTATATTCCAGCGCTTATCATCGTTGTTGCCAGCGTGGTCATCCAGTATTTCCAAGCCAGGCAGCTCATGCCTACCGACAAGGAGAGCCGCGGGCTTAAAGCGATTTTGAAGGAAGCCGGCGAAGGTAAGCAAGCCGATCAGCAAGAGGTTAGCGCGGCAATTGGCCGGGTGACTATTTTCTTCCTGCCAGCCATGATTTTTGTCTTTACCGTCGGTCTGGCGTCCGCACTTAGCCTCTACTGGTTTGTCGGCGGACTTGTCGCCTTTATCCAGCAATCTATCGTGCTCCGCGAGGACACGGAAGAGATGGAGGAGCTCTCGGGGACTTCCAAAAAAGATGTCGATGCCATACCGGAAGCCGAAATCGTCGCTTCTGGCCCTACAAAACCAAACAAGAAAAAACCTTCAAAGAGTAAGTCTAAAAAACGAAGGAGGAAGTAATGGCAGATACAAATCCGGTGGCTGAACATGAAGATATAGAAGAGGCGATACAATACGCCAAGAAGTATCTCGAAGACATCTTGTCATTCTTTGGACTCAATACCGACGTGCACGCCACTACCGAGGATCAGGAGGTGATTGAGCTGGATATCCCTTCGACACACCTCAACGGCTTTTTGATCGGCCAGCACGGCGACACCGTACGTTCACTGCAGTTTATCGTCAGCAACGCCCTCAAGAATAACAACTACCGTTATACCCGCGTCAATGTCGACGTCGCCGAGTACAAGAAGCAGCGCGCTGACCGCTTGGCCGAAACTGCTTCAGATTGGGTAAAGAAAGTGCAGGAGTCGGGCGAACCAATGGATCTCAACCCCATGAATGCTGCCGATAGGCGTACTGTCCACAAAGTAGCTGCCGACGCCGGGATAAAAAGTGAATCGGTAGGCGAAGGCCGGGACCGACACATCGTTCTGAAACCCGCAGAGTAAAAAACGTATTTAACCTATTAGTTAACTACGTTCTATACATAAGCTGGCGCGAGGGTAGTGTACTCCCCTACTGTTCGCCGAGTGTTTTTTTATAAACCTCAAGGGTCTGCTCTGCCATACGCTTCCATGAGTATTTTCCTGCCTGGGTTTTGCCTTTTTTAATGAGCGTTTTACGCAGGTCGTCTTTATCAAGTACGTCGGCTATTTTGGTCGCCATATCCGTCGCATCGAGCGGGTTAAAGTAGTTGGCGGCCTCGCCGTATACTTCTGGTAAGCAGGTGGCGTCGCTACTCACTACAGGGGCGCCGTGGCTCATAGCTTCAAGGCCAGGCAGGCCAAAGCCTTCACTTAAGGAGGGGAAGACATAGGCCGCAGTGTGCTCATATAGCCATCGCAGCTGCCCGTCGCTGATGAAGTCCGTAAATACCACATCCTCGATGCCGCGTTTCTTTACGGTTCGCTCATGGCGGCGGTAGAGCACGTCTTTGCGTCCGGCCAGCACCAGAACCAGGTCTGGGCGAGACTGTTTAAGAATTTCAAAAGCGTCTATCAGCCGGCCGAGGTTTTTATGAGGTGTTGGGCGGCCGACGTACATAATAAACTGCTTACCCTCCAGTTCGGCGACTTTTTCCGGATTGGCACCGATAGAGTCCCCTGCTTCGAGGGTAACTGTGATCTTGCGGCTATTGGTACGCGTAAACTTGGCGACATCTTCTTTAACAAATTCCGTCGGGACGATGAGATGCTGCGACTTGAAAGCAACTATTTTTATCACCCGTTCGTAGACCCACTGTTTGACCTTGAAGACCAGCTTATTCTTGGCGGGGTTGGTGAAACGCACCGTCGTGAGGTCATGGATTGTCGTGACGGCCTTACGTAGGTACAGGATAGGCTGCTGGGTCATGCCGAAGTGCACAAGATCCGGTTTGAGCCGGTAGAGCTGGATGGCCAGGCCGATTTGTTCCGCAAAAGTGAACTCCTTGTACGGAGAGGCGACTTTAGTAAAGCGTTTGCTCTTTGGGTCCCAGCTGTCCATGTCTTTCGGCTTGAGCAGCACATAGTAACGGTGCGAAAGGTTGTTGTCGACATCCTGCAGGTGCTCCAGAAGCCGCTCGATATACCGGCCGGTACTCGTGCGTAGTTCACGGGCATCGATAACGATTTTTTTCATACTTTCCTTCCAGTTAGCTTCCACCATATAGTGCGCAGTTTCCGCAGGTTATGGGCGTTTGGCGGTAAGTCGTGCGTCATAATACTCCAGATATAGTCAGGGGATACTTTGCGCCTAGACTGTATCTGGTGCCGCTCAACAAGTTTTTTGGGCATGAGCCACGTGGATACTGCAATAGCCTTCAGGGCGTACCAGCCGTGGCCGCGGGTGAGGGCGCGCCCTACAAAAAGCGTTTGGGCGAGTATAAATCGGGGCGCAACTTTGAATAAAAGGGGGCTGGGGACATTTTTCAAGAGTAACCAGGGGTAATTCTTGATAGTTTGATAGGTGAAGAAGCCTTTGAT
>JAQGGU010000091.1 GCA_028289265.1 Candidatus Saccharimonadota bacterium
AGTATAACCTAAACGCTCGTTACGTACAGCCCCGCTTAGCGGTAGTTCGTGAAGCTTACAGGGAAGTCAAAGTCACTTGCCCGCAGTAATTGCATGACGGCTTGAAGATCATCTTTGCTGTTGCTCATGACACGGACGGCGTCGCCTTGGATCTGACTTTTGACCTTAGGGAATTTGTCGCGGATGAGGGCGGTGATTTTTTTGGCTTTTTCCTGGTCAAGACCTTTTTTAAACGGTACTTCTTTGGTAGCTTTCAGGTTGCTTTCGACTACTTCATGACTGGTGTCCAGTATTTTCTGGCTTTGGCCGCGAGCCGCGAGCTTTTTGCGGACAATTTCAAGGATGGTATCTATTTGCCACTCGCCACTACCGGTCACCTTCAAGCCTGTCTTATCAGAATTAAGCCACTCGATAACCGCGGGGGTGCCTTTAAAATCGTAGCGGCTCTCGATCTCGCGCTCAGTCTGGTCGAAGACATTATTCATCTCGGCCTTGTCGTATTCGGAGACTGCATCAAAAGAAAAGTTTGCCATATACACATATCTTACGTTGCCAGGCGCCTGTCTTGCAAACGTAAGCGTAATGGAGTAGCGTGAAACTACATAAGTAAGAAAGGTAGTTGATGAAACGTTTACCTCAAAATATAAGCTTACTCGCGGTATCGGTATTCGCGGTAGGCATCCTTGCCGTAGCCCCCGTCTCGGCGCGTAATGGTGATGACGACACGGCAACAACCACGTCAGTAGAGAGCGAATCATCCTCTGGATCGGGTAGCTCTGGAAGCGGCCGTGACGCTCAACGTGTCAGGAGCACGGATGAAGACAGTGTGTCGCACACGGAAGTAGAGCATGAAGACGGACATCGTAGCGGCGACGACCATCCGACCACACGTACTAGTGACCTCAAGGAGCGCGCCCAAAAACTCCTTGCTGCAGAGCGACAGGACAAAAAGGGCAAAAGTGTAGAGGCTCGCCAAAAGTCATGCGAAGCCCGCAAGGACTCACTGGTAAAGAAGGGCTCAAACTATAGCCGGAGCGCTACCCGCCACCTTGAAGTATTCAACGGTATTTACACCAAGGTACAAGCATTCCAGGAAGAGAAGAATCTAAACGTCGCTAATTACGATGCCTTAAAAGCGACGGCCGATGCCAAAAAGGTTGCTGCCGATAGTGCGGTCAAAGCACTGTCTGAATTTGATGTTGCTATAGACTGTACGGCAGACGATCCTGCCGCAGCCGTGGCCACGCTTAAGACCACGGTGAAAAATGCCAAGGGCGCACTGCATGAATACCGTGTTGCCATCAAAGACCTCGTCGCAGCCCTGCGGACCGCTGCAGACAGCGAAGAAGACAATAGTGCATCAACGGAGGCAAACTAATGCGTGCTCTACATTCCCAGGCCGGCATCGGCCATATCGTAGTTGTACTCGTCTTGCTCGTCGTAGGTGTGGTCGGTTTCGCCGGTTACAAGGTGGCCAGTAAGAACACGCAGGGGAGCAATGATGCGTCCGCTACGGCCTCACCGGAAGTTCCTGACAAGATCTCAACCAAGGCTGATCTAGAGACTACCGGCAAGGCGCTGGATAATTCCAGTACGCAGATCGATGGCGGTCTAAACGACAGTGCTCTCGATGATGACCTAAACGACATGCTTTAAGTAAAACTAGTGTAATAAAAAAAGCGGGGAGGTCCCCGCTTTTTTAGTTTTCGGAAGAGAATGTGTCTTCAATTGGCAGAATGCCAAAAGCCCGGAGGCGTGATACTTGATGCTGGCGTTTTAGCCCGCGTACCACATCTACGAACTCAGACGACCAAAGTGGTATTACCATAGTAGGCTGGCCTTCGCCTTGATCGATATGAATCGTCTCTGGACCGGTGTCCGATGGCAGCGCCTCGATGGTACCAACGATAGTACTTACTTCGCGTACCTCTCGACCAAGTGCATCATGTGACCTGGCGGGCGGCAATTCATGTACAGCGTGGATTACGGCCACCTTTTGATTTATATGAAGTTCGACTGATTGCTGTGGGCTGGCTCCTGCTGCAAAACTTGTTTCAATAGACATTATCTTTTTCCTTTTTACGTTTTATGATGCTTAAGTTAATAATGCCATACATATCTAAATGTGCTAAGTGTGACTTTGACCACGAATCGACCCCTTATACTCATCTATAAAATTATGCTACTTCTCCGGTAGAAGGCTGGTATACTAAAACCTAGTTATGCAATTCCAAAATCAGAAGATTTCCGAAACAGCTGAGCTGTTGCAACAAAGGTTTGAGCTGCTTGAGAATAAAGCCGATATATTAAAAGCCGTCGAGCTACGATCTCTCTATGCGGAGATCCCGACCTTACCGCCAGAAGAGCGGGGAAGCTTTGGAAAAGAAATCAACTTGCTCAAGCAGGAGCTTGAAGCACTGGTAGCGTCGCACCAAGAGCAAGCGGAAGCCTTGCCGTCCATAGACGTCACGGCGCCATTCGATATCAATGTGCCCGCCGATAAACGGCCGCGCCTGTTGACTAGTGACAACGGTACCAAGCACCCCCTGATGGTTGAGCTGGAACGAGTACTGGATATTTTTTACCGTATGGGTTTTACAGCCGTCGAATCCCGTCAGATAGACGATGATTATCATATGTTCGGCGCTTTGAACTTCCCGGAAGGCCACCCGGCGCGTGATGACTACGATACCTTTATGACCGAAGAAGGGCTGATCGCCCCGGCGCACACCTCAACTATGCAGAACCGCATATTGAAGCAACACGCTGGCAATTTAGAAAAAGGCGAGCCTATCGCAGCTGTCATCCCGGGTCGTGTCTTCCGCAATGAAGACCTAGACGCACGCCACGAGCACACCTTCCACCAGGTAGAAGGTGTGTATGTCGATAAGGGTATTCATGCCGGCAATCTCATCGCTACACTTAAGACATTCCTGCAGGAATATTATTCTGATGTTTTAGGGGACAAGCAACTTGAGGTGAAGACCCAGCCTTTCTATTTCCCGTTCACCGAGCCTTCTTTTGAGTTCGCTCTGAGCTGCCCATTTTGCGATAAGGCAGGTTGTAACGTATGCAGCTATAGCGGTTGGATAGAGCTGCTTGGCTGCGGTATGATTCATCCTAATGTGCTGCGTGAAGGCGGCATTGACCCTGAAGTGTACACTGGCTTTGCCTGGGGTTTTGGTATCGAACGCCTCGTCATGATGAAATACGGGATTGAAGACATCCGCCACTTTGAAAGCGCTAAATTAGATTTCTTGAGGCAATTCAAATGAATTCATTAGACGAACTTATGATTCGTGCGGAAGAGATCCGCAAGAAGTACGAAGAGCTCAATGCCAAAAATGGAAAAGAGACATGGCGTATACGCGATTATGCCATGGGATTTGCGGGAGATTTTGGCGACCTGCAAAAACTTGTCATGGCAAAAGAGAATCTGCGTGATATACCGGATGTAGATGCTAAGCTCGGCCATGAACTCGCAGATTGCCTGTGGTCACTGCTGGTAATAGCCAATCATTACGGTATAAATCTGGAAAAAGAGTTTGCACACACTATGACAACTATCGAAAACCGTATTGAAGAGAACAACGCATGAAAATAAGTGTTAATACAATCCGGGACTTGAACCAACAGTATGGTAGCGCAGGGGACCCGGCACCCGAGGGCGTTGATAAACTTGTAGAGAAAATCGGCGCTCAGCTGGGCGCTGTAGAAGAAGTTATAGAAATCGGCAAAAAGTACGATGGTGTGGTGATTGCGAAGGTTGTCTCCTGCGAACAGCATCCGAATGCTGACCGTTTGCATGTCTGTACTATTGACGACGGCGGTATTACGCCCGACGTCAATAGGGACGAGAATGGTCTTGTGCAAGTGGTTTGCGGCGCGCCGAATGTTCGGGCTGGCGTTACGGTAGCATGGCTGCCGCCAGGTGCTACTGTGCCGAGTACGTATGATAGCGATCCGTTTGTGCTGGAAGCCCGCGAACTACGCGGTGTCGTATCAAATGGTATGCTTGCCAGCCCTAAAGAGCTGGCTATTGGTGATAGCCATGAGGGTTTACTGCTCATTGACGAAGATGTTGAGCCAGGAACGATGTTTGCTGATAAATATAACCTCCACGGTGATACCATCATCGACATGGAAAACAAGATGTTTACCCACCGTCCTGATTGTTTCGGTTGGCTTGGGGTAGCCCGGGAAATTGCCGGTATACAAGGAAATTCATACAAAAGCCCGGAATGGTACAGGGTGGATGCTACTGTGCCAGCGGCAACTAGCCAGGAGCTACGGGTAGACGTGCGCAACGAAATCCCCGAGCTCGTACCGCGTTTCATGGCTCTGCCTATCGCTGGTATCACCGTTAGTCCAAGCCCTGTCTGGTTGCAGATAGAGCTGAGTAAAGTCGGTATTCGTCCGATCAATAACATCGTCGACCTCACCAACTACTACATGGTACTGACTGGCCAACCCTTGCATGCCTATGACTACGACAAAGTGCTAGTTCAAGACGAAGGCGCTGACCACGCGACAATCGTCGTACGGAAACCTCAGGCCGGTGAAAGGCTGGAGCTACTCAATGGCAAAGAGATTGAGCCGCGCAGCGAAGCTATACTTATCGCATCGGTTACAAAAGCTATCGGGCTCGGCGGTGTAATGGGCGGTGCCAATACGGAAGTCGACGCTAATACCAAAAATATCATTCTGGAGTGTGCGACTTTTGACATGTACTCTATACGCCGGACATCCATGGCGCATGGTTTGTTCAGCGATGCCGTCACGCGGTTTACCAAAGGTCAGAGCCCTCTCCAAAACAAGGCTGTACTCGCAAAAATCACCGAAGATATATTAGCAATTTGCAACGGCCAGATTGCCGGTGAAGTCATCGATGATAACCACTTGTCAGATGAAGTAATGGCGCGGAATTCTCTCTATCCCGACGTAACGGTATCGGCTGATTTCGTGAACGCCCGTCTTGGCCTGAAACTGTCAGTTGAGGACATGGCACAGCTCCTTATAAATGCTGAATTTGCTGTCCGTATCGAAAGCGAAAACTTGACGATCCGAGCCCCATTCTGGCGTACTGATATTGAAATCCCCGAAGACATAGTCGAGGAAATTGGGCGATTGTATGGCTTTGACAAATTACCACTTGAGTTACCGAAGCGTACCAATAAGCCAGCGTCGAAAGACCGTCCATTGGAATCAAAAGCTATGATCCGTGACGCGCTTAGCCGAGCTGGTGCCAATGAAGTCCTGACATACAGCTTCGTGCACGGCAACCTACTGGATAAAGTTGGCCAGGATGCATCAGTGGCCTTCAAGCTCAGTAACGCACTGAGCCCGGACCTGCAGTACTACCGTCTCAGTCTGACGCCGAATCTACTTGATAAAATCCATGGCAACATCAAGGCAGGCTACGACGAGGTAGCATTATTTGAAATTGGTAAAGTTCACGGTAAGACGGAAATGGATGAAGGCTTACCGCGTGAGATGGGCCGCGTCGGCTTTGTACTGGCGGCCACACCGAAAGTAAGCGAGCAAAAGTACGCGGGCGCTCCATACTACCAGGCGCTGAAATACCTGCAGCAACTCTTGCCAGGTGATGAACAACTGTATACTTTCCGACCGTTACAGGACGCGTCTTTCGAGGGACATGTGTTGTTCGAGCAGATGACCAAGCCATTTGAGCCAAACCGTTCGGCTTTGGTCTTTTCAGGCAGCATGCTCATAGGCGTCGTTGGCGAATACCGCCCGGCTGTACAAAAAGCCCTTAAGCTGCCTAAATTTTGCGCTGGATTCGAGCTGTTTCTGTCATATTTCGAAAAAGCCGAAACTGCACATGAGCCGTACATTCCGCTGCCACGCTTCCCGAAAGTGACCCAGGATATCACTCTTAAAGTCGCTGCTGAGTGCACATACCAAGAGGTTCATAACACCATGTGGGAGCTTCTCGGGCGCCGCGAAGCCGAAGCATTGCTTGTCACTTTGGCGCCTCTTGATATCTACCAGCGGCCCGACGATACGGCGCACAAACAGATTACGCTTCGTCTGACCGTCGCGTCTTACGAGAGGACCCTGACTGATACTGAAGTCGGTACTCTGCTCGATGCCGCAGCCACAGCAGCGCACGAGCAACTCGGCGCGGAACGATTATAGCGCCGCAGAAGTAAGTGAATATTTGGATAGTCTGGAGCCATGGCCTAGGTTGTATACTTAAAAGAGTTATAGAAGGGATAATGGCGACACGTGAAGCATTTACTGCGTATTTTAAAATCGGCTAAGGAACTACGCCGTTACTACATAGCCATCAGCATCTTTACGGTGCTACTCGCGCTCATGAGCGTCTTGCAGCCGCTAGTCACAGGCTGGGCGATTGATGAACTGCGAAAGGGTACCGCAGCGAGCCTGCGCTTCGTGCTTTTACTGGCGCTGGCCATATTCATCCTTGATGTGCTGGCGACACTTTTTAGTAATATCGGCGGGTACTTCGGCGATCAAATGTCCCTTCGCTTGAACCGTATTCTGAGCCGTCGTTATTATGAACACTTACTGACACTACCACAGAGCTATTACGATACTGAGTTGTCCGGAAAGATTATCAGCCGGCTCAACCGTTCGATCAATCAGATCACCAACTTCATGCAGATGATGAGCAATAACTTTTTGCAGTTCTTGTTCTCGACTATATTCATTCTGAGTATTGTCGCGTACTATAGCTGGCCAACGGCACTGATGATGTTTCTGCTGTATCCGGTATATATTTTCTTTACGGTGCGTACAAGTAAAAAGTGGCGTGATTGGCAGACAGAGAAGAACAAAAACTTCGATATCGCCAATGGCCGCTTTGGGGAAGTCATAAACCAGGTCAAAGTAGTCAAAAGTTTTCTCAGTGAAAAGCGTGAAGTCGGCTACTTTGATAAGCATTACGGCCGGGCACAAGCTATCAACGAACCGCAATCAAAGTATTGGCATACACACGATGTGACTCGGCGGCTGGTGCTGAATGTTATCTTTTTTGGTGTCTATGCCTATATTTTCTGGCAAGGCGCGCAGGGACATTTGACTCCAGGAGCGGTCGTTGCGCTCATTCTGTATAGTACGCAGATCCGTATCCCGATATTTACGATTAGCATGCTGGTCGATACGGCACAGCGCGCAATCGCGGACACAAAAGATTACTTTGAGGTGATGAATTTGTCTCCTGAGATTGCTGACAAACCGGGAGCCAAAGCTATCGAAGTTCGCGAAGGCGAGGTTGTATTTAAAAAAGTTTGCTTTGGCTATACCAAGGATAAAGATGTTCTGAAGGACATCGACCTGCATATTGCGGCCCACACAAAAGTGGCACTAGTAGGAGAGAGCGGCGAGGGCAAGACTACGCTTACCAATCTGATTATGCGCTTGTATGAGCCGACTAAGGGACATATTTTCATTGATGGTCAAAACATAACCGAGGTGACTCAAGCGTCCCTGCGGGAGCAAATAGGGGTCGTTTTTCAGGAGCCGGCACTCTTCAGCGGCACTATAAGGGAGAATATTGCTTATGGCCGGCCTGACGCGCCATCGGAAGATATTGAATTGGCGGCAAGAGCTGCCAATGCCCATACCTTTATTGACAAGCTTGAAAAGAAGTACGACACGCCTATCGGCGAACGCGGCATGAAACTCAGCGGCGGCCAGAAGCAGCGTATCGCTATCGCGCGCGCTATCCTAAAAGACGCGCCAATACTAATACTCGATGAAGCTACGAGTAGCTTGGACAGCCGCAGTGAACAACTAGTCCAAGAAGCGCTGGAGCGCCTGATGCAGAACCGTACGACTATCATCATTGCGCACCGTCTGAGTACCATTCAGCACGTTGATCAGATCGTTACGATACGAAATGGTCAGATCGATGAATGCGGATCACCGCATGAACTGGAGCGGACTGGGGGCATATACGCGCAGCTACTTGAGCTGCAACAGCGCTCCGCCGATCAGATAAAAGAGGAGAAGCTCAAGCAGTTCGATATCGCGGATGATTAGCAGGCTACTTTTCAGGTTGAGGGGCTATCATGGTAGAATCGAATAAGTTTCATAAAATCAGGGGGAGTATATGGCAACAGTAAAGCAAAGAATAATCGCGGCAAGCGGCGCGATAGTATTCTTTATATCGACGATCGCACTTACCGTAGCAGTCATCGTGTCGGCAATTCAGGAAAAAAACCAAGACGATAGTAAGGCAACTGCTACACAGCAGCCTGCTGAAGGTAAGTTACAGGGAACAAAACTCTCTGGCTTTACGCCAGTGGCATCAGTAAGCGAACTTCAGACGACTGATCTTGAGCCAGGATCGGGTAAAGAAGTGACATCCGTAGACCAACCCCTGACGGTAGACTATACCGGCGCATTGGCCAAGGACGGTACTATCTTCCAGAGCTCGCTGGATTCAGGTCAACAGTTTACCACTCCTCTGAGCGGCGTCATCGAGGGCTGGCAAAAGGGCGTCATCGGCATGAAGGAAGGCGGTAAGCGGCGCATAGTCATTCCGGCCGCTCAAGCATATGGCGCCCAGGAACAGTCGGGCATCCCAGCAAATTCAGACCTCGTTTTTGACATAACTTTGCACAAGATAGGAGAGTAGAACATGCAATTAGACAATTTCACCCCCACAGACAACGTACCTGAATTAATCCGCGAAGACCTCAAGGAAGGTACTGGCGACGCTGTTCAGGCAGGTGCTACCGTCACGGTACACTACACTGGCGCAGTGGCTGCTACAGGCGTTATCTTCCAGAGTTCTAAGGACTTTGGCCGCCCTATTTCCTTTGGGCTCGACCAAGTAATCAAAGGCTGGACTGATGGTGTTCCTGGAATGAAGGTTGGAGGCATTCGCCGCCTGGTGATCCCCGCTGAGCAGGCTTATGGTGCTACTCCTCCTTATGGATCTGGTATTCCGGCGAACGCACCACTGGTATTTGATATCGAACTTGTCAGCATAGATTAAGTCCTTTTCCATACTCAGCAAAAGAATGGAAAAGTGCAGAAAACACAACATGTAGCGTATTGTATAAAGCTTAAGCGCTATATATACTTGTCAAAGTAAGTTAAAATAAAACTACTATCGACGCTAGAGGAGGGTAACTATGGCTAAGGATATCACTATTTACACAACTAATACGTGCGCATACTGCGCGATGGTTAAGAAATGGTTGGGTGCTAAAGGCCATAGCTACAATGTCATCAACCTCGACGAGCAGCCAGAAAAACAGGCTGAAGCCTTACAGCTCAGCGGCGCATTGACGGTACCTATTACGGTCGTGACGAAGCAGGACGATTCAAGGGAAGTCATCGTTGGCTTTAACCTTTCCAAGCTCGCACCGGCCGTAGCCTAAGTAGCTATACTCGAAGCTGCTATATCAATATCCATAGCGTGTATAGCAGTAAAAAATGGCATTATGCCAATAGAGTTATTGTCAGGTCGACCTTTACACTTTTAATACCATTTTCATTCGCACTGGCACTTAACATGACTGGAGCAGTGCTTCATATAGAAAGCTTAAATCGATGAATCAAATCGCAGACATACCAACCCATGACGTAATAATTATCGGCGCAGGCCCCGCGGCTCTTACTGCCGCCATCTATACGACCCGTGAGGACATTGGTACTTTACTGTTCGAGCGCGGTGTTATCGGCGGCCTTGCGGCCGTTACTGACATGATTGACAATTACCCCGGATTTCCCGATGGTATTGAAGGCTTAACACTTGCGACCAGTCTCGAGAAGCAAGCAGAGCGATTTGGTGCGGTGATCGAACTGGGCGAAGTGACCAAGATCATAGACGAGGGTGAATATAAGCGTCTTGAAACTACGAGCGGGGATATGCGTGCCCGCGCCGTGCTTGTCGCAACCGGAAGTGATTATAAAAAGATCGGTGTACCTGGCGAGCAGGAATATTATGCCCGCGGCGTGCATTACTGCGCGACCTGTGACGGAGCTTTTTACCGCGACAAGCGCCTCGTAGTTGTCGGAGGAGGAAACTCGGCCGTTCAGGAAGCAATCTTCCTGACGCGTTTTGCCAGTCACATCGACCTCCTGGTACGTGCCGACCATTTACGGGCAAGCGATGTACTCCAGCATGATTTGGAAAAGTACACAGACAAGATTACTGTGCATTTTAATACGACTACTGATGAGATCGTCGGTGAAGACAACAAGGTTATCAAAGTGTTAGGTACCGATAAGGTCAAGGGCGAAAAAGTTGAGTTTGAGACAGACGGCGTATTCGTATTCGTGGGCTTAGAGCCAAACTCACAGTTCTTGAAAACTTCTGAGATTAAGCTGGACGAAATCGGCTTTGTCCTGACCGACCAGCACCTGCAGACTCAAATACCCGGCGTCTTTGCGGCTGGCGATATCCGTAGCGGCGCTACTATGCAGATTGCTTCTGCGGCTGGCGAAGGTGCTACTGCCGCTCTCAAAATACGGGAATACCTTGAGGGTCGTCCTCACCCGGTTCAGAACTAATTTCCACGCCGTCTTTGAGGAAAAAGCTCTACGCGGTAATGATTTATAACTCGGTGTAGCCTTCAAAGAAATCAAATGCTATGCGGTACTGCGGTACCGCATATTTTTGTTGTAAGTCGTGGCGTAGCTGCTCCACCATGCTCTCGGTACCAGATAGATATATTTGGGCGTCTGGTTTTGCGCGGGCAATGATGTCGGCTGCGGTAATACGGGACTTTACGATTTCTCCTGCCCAGGATATACCGCCTGCCTTATGATCGGTGGTATAAAGCACTTTGGTAAATCTGCCTACAGACGAATACGCATCGAACTGCTCTTGAAAGATAATGTCAGAAGTATTGCTGACGGCATAAAGTAGTGTTATGTCGCGGGCGTCCTGCTGTTCCGTTAGCCATGAAATCATACTGACATAGCTGGCGATACCGAGGCCTCCGGCAACAAAAACAAGTGGCATCGACGAATCGAGGGGCAATACCATATCGCCCATGGAGTCAGTAATGGTTACCGGGTCATTCGGCTTTAGCCGTAGTAAGGCTTGTTTGTATGTGCTGCTCGATTTCGTAGAAAGTCTGGTAGTAAAACCAAGCAGCTGGTTTGAGGAGTTTGACGAGAAGGTCATCGTTCGTGTCAGTCCGCGGCGATCTGGTGCATCATGCGGTATGGTAATGTCGGCATACTGCCCGGCGGTAAAGTGATAAGCCTTGTCAGGTTTGAAATAAAGACTAGCAATCGTGCGGGCCTGATTTTCCCAACACAAACGTACGAACGCGGCACGCATGGCTATTTTTTCTTTGCTTGATCGTTTAACGCGAACAAGAATTTGTCGGGATGGTTAGTACAGATCCAAATCCCGGGATAGAGTTTTTTGAGTAATTGCGCGACGAGTACATTGTTCACGGTATATACCTGTACTTGTAGCCCCTTCCGCTTGATAGCTCGGTAGGTTACTGGATTGAGCCAGTAAAAGTTTAGGTTCAGTCCATCAGCTCCATATTTCTCTATAGTCTTCATAAGTCCGAACGGTGAATAATGACGCTGCGCAAAGGCGGGAATGTCCGGCCGCATCGTCTTGCATTCACGAATGATATGTTTCAGGTCGGTTACGATAGTAAATTGCATGTTGGCGAAGTCTTCCAGAATAGCAAAAATCTCGGATAAGTGCTGGTCGGTCTTTATGTCCAGGATGACAGGAGTTTTATCAAGGATACTGAGGACGTCGT
>JAQGGU010000097.1 GCA_028289265.1 Candidatus Saccharimonadota bacterium
GACTAATTTCCCATACGGCAGCCGGAGCTATCGCTTCATATATAACTTGGCGCTCCTGACCGGTCACGCCCCAAATGAGCGGAAAGACTTCTCCCTCGCGCCGAATGATGAGCAAGTTTTCTTCACCATACTTAGTAATATCGTAGGCTTTTACCAAACCTGACTCTATATAAAAAACGCCCGACGGGACTTCGCCGGGCCGAATGATAAATTCACCTTTTTTATAGGTGTAGCGGGACCCCTGTCGCCGGAATATTTCTAGGAGTTCTTCTGTTTGTTGAATGGTGGCCAACATACGACTATATTATCTCATAACATTGTTCAAAAACCAGACGTTTTGTTTCGTGTGATAAAAATCGCATATGTCCGGTGACTTAGTTTACCGCCGCGGTTTGACCTTAAGGGTATAGTGATAGTTGTTAAGAAAGGAGGAGACCTATGGTGACATTAGCCACAGTGGACGAGCAACTCAAGGCGATTGGTTGTAATTTCCGCTTTTGGGGCCGCGCTGAACTACGCGAGCTCTGCGAAATATTATTGCCGGGTGAAACGATAGCCCAGGCGGTGAATGGCCAATACGAAGGTGGCTTTGCACTACTTTGCGCCACAGATTTCCGTGTACTCCTTATAGATAAAAAGCCGAAATATTTGACCCTAAAAGATATCCGCTTCGACATGATTACGGAGCTCGACTTCGCCGGTCGGATGATGAACTCGACCGTCCGCATCTACACACCGAACAAAGAATTACGCTTTACGACACCGAGTAACAAGCGGCTGCGCAAGCTCTACACCTACACTCAACACAAGGTGATGGAAATACGTAATCACTTCATGATCCAGCAGTTTCAACAGCAGCACGAGATCAAGAATACGCCTCCGGGAATTATTATGTCCCAGCAATACAACCAGCAACTCCCCGCAGAGAACTATCAAAGCTTGCCGGCTGGGCCACCTCCGATTCAGTCATTTACACCGGCGCAGAACGTGCAGACTAACCTGTACAATCCTGAGCCGAGTGAGGAACATCGGCGACTTGCAGCCGCCATGGGTAACGCCGGGCTTCGCAGTATCGTGCATAACGGCCAAGTGATCAAAGAATACATGGTTGTACCGTTTGCCCAACGTTGGCGCAAGCGTCCGTACGGTTTTAGCCACGACTCACTACCAGTTGCCAGTCGCCAAACGCAGTAAGGTAATAAAATAGAACCGGATACACTTCGGTTCTATTTTTGAGTAGTAAATTATTTGGAAACGTTGAAGCGGAATTCAACCACGTCTTGTGGTGACATGACGTACGTTTTGCCTTCGGTGCGGACCTTGCCTTTTGCCTTGGCATTCTGTAATGAGCCGGTCTCAATGAGGTCATTATAATCGACAATTTCGGCTGCTATGAACCCGCGTTCGAAGTCGCCGTGTATGACACCGGCAGCTTGCGGCGCCGTCGAGCCCTGTTTAATGGTCCAGGCTCGGACTTCTTTCTCGCCAGCCGTCAGGTAGCTCTGCAGCCCTAGCGTGTCGTAAGCGGCGTGGATGAGCTGTAATAGTCCCGACTCGTCTTGGCCATAACTTTGCAGTAGTTCCGCGGCATCATCAGCATCGAGTTCTTTGAGTTCGCTTTCGAGCTTGGCACATACGAACAGGGCAGTGGCAGGCGCGATAAGTTCGCGGAGCTCTTGCTTGTGGGCTTTGTCGTTCAGGCTGTTTTCGTCGAGGTTAAATAAGTAAATAATCGGCTTGGCTGTGATGAGCTGCAAATCAGCGATGTGCTCAAGATCAATGTCATCGACGCTCCACACTGGCTGGCCGCTGTCCAAAAGCAGGCGGACTTTGAGGATCGTATCAAGTACTGGTTTTAGTTTTGGATTCGCGCGGGCTTCTTTTTCGAACTTCTGAAGCCTCTTCTCGACGGTCTGCAGGTCGGCAAGCACCAACTCTGTATTGATGACATCGATGTCCTTAGCCGGGTCGTGCTGCTCATCCACGTGCATGACATTGTCGTCCTTAAAAGCGCGGACCACTTGCACGATGGCATTACAAGAGCGGATATGGCTCAGGAACTGGTTGCCCAGGCCTTCGCCTTTGCTGGCACCGGCCACAAGCCCGGCGATGTCTACGAACGTGACGGTGGCGGGCACGATCTTATCGGTCTTATACAGTTCGCCGAGTTTCTGCAAGCGCTCATCAGGAACGGGGACGATGCCGGTGTTCGGTTCGATCGTAGCGAACGGATAATTAGCGGCCAGAATATTGCTACCGGTCAATGCATTGAAGAGGGTAGACTTACCGACATTCGGCAAGCCGACAATACCAATAGAAAGTGAACTCATAGGTGTTAATTATAACAGATGAAAAACTAATAAAGTGCACTAACATTGACAAAAAAGCATAAGTGTGATAAATTGTATATAGTAATTTAAAACAAATATGTCAGAACAACCCCCACAGCCAATCGATAATCCTTCTCAGGAAGTTGCAGCAAGACCAGAGGCGACCATAAGAATTCGCTACAACACCTTCGAGGAAGCGCAGCAGGCCGAGAAAAAGTTTTCCGATAGCTTTATTGATTGTGCCCTAGATGAACACGGTGGTGGACTACTACCCTTTACTGTGGGGACTGAAAAGGTCGGTTTGAAAGGATACCTTGATAAGGTTGAAGCAACGCCTGCAGATGAGGCCATCATTAATAGTCCAGAAGCGATAGCCGCAGTCTATTTGAACACAACCGAAATGGTGGCTCGCAACCTCAAGGTTAAGGTTGCCAAAGGTACTGCACCAGAACGCGTACAAGAAATTGCCGCCGCTAAAAATGAGTACGTCACGAACCTTAAAGATGAGGCGCTAGAAGCAGCAAACAAAATTGTTGCCTGGGCCGAGACTGGGGATCCCCATGTAGCACCTCGCCCCGGCGAAGCCTTTGGCTACTACGGCTTCAAAGTCGGGGAGGGCGACCAGGCTATTGATGTATTTGACCAAGGCAGTAAAAGTGCATCCGATTTTCATCCCAATATTAAAGTACAGCGTCAAGGTGGCGGTAATTTCATCTTCGGTTACTCGGATACTCGTGTGGCACAGCGCATGGAAGGCCAAAAAGACGAACTTACTCAACGTATTTATCTGAACCCTGATATTGCTGCTACGCCACTGGTATTCGAGAAAGTGCTCGATGCAGCTAATAAAGCCGGCATACCCCTTGAACTAAAAATGCTGCAACGTTCGGAGGAGCTGGGAGCTGCGCACATTAAAAAATCGCGCAATCCCGATGATGGCAATGCACTACGTGGCGATGGCGTCGTTATTTATACTTCTGGTGAATCTGCTAACGATGTTATAGCCCTGGCTCTAGCAATCACCCAAGACCGCCCCGAAGCCTTTGCTGGCCGCAAAACATCACGTATTCCGCAGGCTATTGCCGAGGGCGTCGCCATTGGTAGCGAGCCATTACGCCGTGCTGGACAGGATGCCGAGTCGCTCACATCTCAACGTGGCCGGATTCTTGCGACCGTGGCTCAAAAAGTTGCCGATTCAGGCAAAACTGGCCAGGAAGCCCGGGAAGCGTTCCGTCGCGGTGTTGCCTACTATGCCGAGCGTGAGGGTGTTGACCCGAAAAATATAGCTTTTAACGTCAAGGCTGCATAACGGTCTCTATTGCGGATTGCGCAGCTCTTTAATGACTTGGGCTAGATAGTTATTAAAGTAGCCAGGACCACTAAGCTCTATCGGCTGTATGGGCAGCTTTAACCCAAATCAAAGTAGGGTTAAAACTTTACTATGCCACTTTGAAGTGAACTCCTGGTGTTAGCTATGACAGATTAGAATGGTTAGCGGCGTGACCGTTGATAGCCATAGCCTATAGCAGTAATCGCTGCAATGCCAAGAGATGCGGACAATGGCAGGGGCGGGTGCTCGACAAAAGCTTCGCTAACATTACTGATATAATTACTACCCAAGAATCCTCCCAGGCCACCTAAAAATGCGCCTAGGGCAAATCTACCTATCCTATCGTTGGTATCGAAATCTTCATGATGAGAATTGTGTGACTGATGTTCCATAACTATATTTAAATACCATTAAGCGTTTGTGTCAATTATTCTCAGTATCAAGTTAAGTAACGAAATATATTGAGTAGCCATGCGTCCGCTTATCATCAGGCTCCAGCACTTGTAATTTCAAATCAAAACGTAGTTGGGTTAGAACTTTACTATGCCAAGTTGAAGTGGACTCATCCAACTCTTATAACAGAGGTGAAGAGCATCGTAGAGTTATAGAGACGGTATTTTATCTCTCTCTGTTAATCATGGTAAAATAGGCAAATGATTCAAATCTCATCAACTTCCGCCAACGAAGCGTGGATAAAAACCTTCCAAGCCTTACTTGAGCAAGGCCACGACACCGCCAACGAAAAGTATTTAAGAGATGAAGTTGTACTAATAGAGGTTACGAATCCCGAGGTAACACCCGCGGACGAGCGGTTTCCTATGCCACAGCAAGATATAGATGTCATCAATCGATATATCTACAGCGGAGAAAACGAAGAAAATGTTGTACATGAATGGACTAAGCTCTATTACCATCGTGCATTCGATGAGCCTAATTCGCAAATAGAATTCTTAATTAACAATTTGAACCCGGATCGACCTGTCGGCGAAGCTCAAATATCCATGTGGGATAAGAATATCGACCAAGGCCAAAAGGTTGCGCCATGCACACAGATTATATGGGCAAGAATAAAGCACGGTAAACTCGAACTGCATGTTCATGCCAATTCTTCGGATGCATATAAGAAGCTGCTAATGAATATGCTGGAATTTATTTCTTTGCAGTATTACATCGCAGAGAGAGTAGGAGTCCCGGTCGGCAAATACTACCATTTTCTTGATTCATGCCATCTGCACTTCAAAGACCAAGAGGCAATTCAACAGCTTGCCGAAACACTAGCATAACTATTGCCAAAACACCTTTTTCCTGTTATAAACAAGACATGGTTAACCCTTCGATGTTACCGGGTATCCGAGAGTTTGATAGAGAGTCACCACGAGGCGCTCCAGAAATCAGTGATATATACAGGCAAAGTATCGAACGTCTTGTATTGATGCAGCGTAATGGAGTTACGCATTTTTATGGCGGGCCATTACATCTGGATGATGAAAAGGACGTGTGGCTAAGCCCGGTTGAGGTGGATGACGGAGAACAATACTCCTACTTTCAATTACTATATGTAAATACGAGGCCAGAAGAGGTGTTAAGCAATCCTGATGTTGCGGTATCGTATCTTGAGATTGATGAAGCTAGCTTCAAACTTACAGCTGTAGATAGCTTAGGATATGAACAGCTGACAAGCCAATTCTCCGGGGATCGAAAACAAGTCCTTATCAGGCACTGCAAAACTGGTATGGCGTATTACCCTCGGCCCGTCACTCCAAATGAAGATCCTGATTTAGTGTACAAGCACTTAGAACAACTCGTAGACGCCATTGGTATCCGTGAACCGGAGGTTAGTGTCTCATTAAGTAAATTGTCGGAGAAGGATAGGGTCCCAGTTACGACTGATTTGCTTGAAACAGTGCATGCTCGTAAATATCCGTTTGGCGGTGGCGAGATACATTCATACGGACTTATTTTAGATGGCGACCCTTGGCAGTATTACGAGATTTTTACTCCTCATGAAATAGAACGAATTTCGGGTGAAGATCTGCTTGTCCGGGTAGATTCTGGCTGTGATATTGGACAAATTTATGACGACAAAGGATGTGACTGTCGCGACCAATTGCATACTGCATTACTTGAAATGCAGGAGGTTGGCAATGGGTTGGTCATACATATTCCTTCGCAAGACGGACGTGGATTTGGTGCAGCAACAAAAATGGAAACGGAAGGATTGAAGCGCGGTATTGAAGTCGTCTTCAACAAAGGTAATATTGAACCGGTTGACACGGTTGTCGCTGCAAGAATGGTTTTGGGCGAGGACTTTGATATAAGAACCTACGAAGGCGCAGGGAGGGTTCTGGCATCTCTTGGCATAAAATCAATATTATTGAAGAATGACAATAGACTAAAGGCGGAGGGGCTTGCGGCCGGCGGAATTCGGGTTACTCGTAAGCGTACCAATACAACGGGAACGGATAGTTCGCGTCAGCATATCGAGGCCAAGCACAAGCATGTTACATATTTTGGCGAGGATGAGAATTAATTATGGAACTACC
>JAQGGU010000110.1 GCA_028289265.1 Candidatus Saccharimonadota bacterium
GGTAATGATGAGCTCATCACCACGCTTCAGTGCGGCCAGCATTTTCTTAAAGGGGCTGATACCTTCCCTGAACGTAATCCGTAGGTCTGGCTCATGTGGTGATGACGAAAGCGAATAGACCTTTCCGCCCGCCGGCTGATCATCCGGCTCGCCGAATTCTATCCAGTCGCCCGGGTCAAATACGAATGATCGTGGACGCTCAAAAAAGACACTCAGATATCCGGGCGTTTCGGTCTCAATATGCTTGACGGTTATCGGAATATTTACGTTTTCGTGGACCATGGCTTCTTATCATACCAAAATAAGAAGACTTCCGATGAAGCTTTTAGACTGATACCTTGTTCATTTCCAGAGAGACGGAGCGTGCTAGGAGAATAGTGGTTTAGGCGCAGGAATCGGCGATAACGTATTGAGCGGCAATTACTGTGGCTGGTTGGGCTGTCATCATATTGTGTCTGTCCATATCTTCACTAAAGCCCAGCTTCTCATAAAACCCCTTACTTCTATCCAAGGAAAAAAGATGAATACTTGCATCACCTTGCCTTATGGCTTGCTCTGCTATAAAACCCATCAATTTTAAGCCGTAGCCTCTTTTGTATCGATCCGGGCTTACGGCGATATCTACCACTTGCGTAGAGATTTGACCTTCGTAGTCCTCGCCATGAACAACTGATGCGGCAGCTACTAAATCCTGATTGTTTTCGACCAAACCATAACTTGTATACCCCTCATCTTCCGTTGCTATGATGTATCTTTCGATAGCCGCGTTAATATTTTTCTGAGGATAGATAGACATGGTTATCAATCCGGCAGCCGCAACTGCTAAGGGATTTTGCCGATTAAAATCTATTACTTCAAGGGAAAGCATAAAAACCTATCATATCATAGAAGTAGTAATATGCAAGATTATTACGAACCCCTAACTGATGAAGAGTTGTGTGCCAATGCCATAAGTGTATCAAGGAAGGTTGCTATGGTTCTGCTGCGCTGATAAGGCTTCGTGTATCAGTGGCTTTCTCGTAAGTTGTGCAAGCTTGTCAGGGGTCAGGATTTCAATCGAGGTTGATGAAGCTTCGGAGACTCATGTTACGCCAAAATTACTACTCCAAAATGAAAAAAGAGGCAGTTAGCCTCCGTATGTTTTAGTTCGACTTCCGCTACCTCTAGTGGACGTACTCCGCAACTATGATGACCACTCTCTTCAATTTCAATCTGTAAGTACTCTCTAATGGCTCAGCTATTATCAATACTGGTTTGATTGAGAGTAGAACCAGGTTCTGCGGTCGAATTGTTCTTTTTAACTATGTTGTAGTGGTCTTCTACTGATATTACTTTTTCAATCGGGTCTACTTGATGATTCACTATGACAATAAATGTGTCGCGGTCTTCATGTATTTTTTGATATTTATTCAGTTCCAGGGGTATTCTAGCGTCGCAATTTTCATCGGAACATTCACACTTGAACCGAAGCATTAAGAGCTCGTCACGAATCAGGTGAAGATTACCGTCTTCGATATGCATTGCATCTAACGCACCAAGATCATCGCCCACTTTTTCGTTTAAACGTCTGAAAATCATTTCATTTTCAATTTGTTTTCGTTCAGCCTTAGATATATCCATCGGCACATTTAAGCACAATATGCCTTAATAATACGAATTACAATCCTAATAAACCCAGCATTTCTTAAGCACGTTACAAGGATAGAATCCCAAAACACAAGTCTCTTCTATGATCGTGCGCCTGTCATTCAGGTAGATTTGACGTAATCCTGACTAATTTACTTAGGCCGAGTTACTTTTCTAAGACGGCGAGGCCGGATATTGTATCTGTTCCCATCTTCGGGTCGCCAGTGGCTACTTCTTTTTGCCATTCTATCCTGAGGCCGGCTTGCATGGCCCAGCTAAGCTGCTCGGCAAAAGTAGTGAGGTCTGGCCTTAGCTTTGGGATTGGCGCACTGAGAAAGACCTTTCCGTCGCCGCGCAATAACTGCGGGCTGTTCCTGATGGCAAATTCCAGCTCTGTCGGATCGACATCATGCAATCCGGTAAAGAGGATGGCATCGCACATTTCATGACTTCCGCTGGGCTGGGATGCGTCTAAAATGTTAGTGGTGGCTTGGAGCATTCCATCTTCACGGCCAGCGATTAGCCGCCCACTATTCGCATAGGCACTTGCGCCTGGTCCATATGAGCTCTCAAGCTGGTTGCCAAGGTAACTCATAAGGAACTGATTTACAAATGGCCCGTCCGAAATGGCAACGTACTGAAAAGGTGCTGCTCCCATATCTAAAGCAGCGAGCTGTGCATCCACAATCCTCTTCCCTCCCACGCCGGGGCCGTATTCCATGATCACGCCTACCGGATGCTGGCTTCGCCAACGGTAGCTATCGAACTTTATAAATACATGGTCGTCTAAAGAGTTGGTACCGACTCGCACCATTTTGGCATCTGGCGTCTGTACTGCGCCCGCAGATACGGCCTCGGCTAAAGCCCTGCCGCAGAACCTTGCCAACCTGTTCATATTGTCAGTGACATCACCAGACTCCTGTCGCGTCTGCCGCTGCAATTTGGCCAGCTTATCGTAAAATTCTCCGAAGCGCTCTTTCCCTGATGTCTTTTGCATGTCACCAGGAGCAGCAAATTGGTCATATGTAAGTATGCGCAGTTCCCCGTCTGAGAATAGTTCCCATAGAGCAGACATACCCTCATTAGCAATGAAGTCTCGGTTCCCGTATATGGTTGGGTCCAAATCTGCAGCGGTGAGAACAGAGGCCATATCAACATCACCATCCACGTAGTTGTATGGAGGCCTGTTATGAGGAACTG
>JAQGGU010000045.1 GCA_028289265.1 Candidatus Saccharimonadota bacterium
ACTGATGGTGGCCTCTAGTACGTGTAAACGGGCAGCTATAACAGGGTCAAAGATATCCTCATATACGAAATGAGGTGTGTATATGTCCTGCGGGCTTGTGTCGACCATGGTGCTCCTCCTATGAACCAGTGTATCTACCCTGTTGACTATATGTAAACCTGATATATATCACACACGTGCGATATATATGACAATTAGACTAGTTTCTTGTCGTGGAGCACCGCATCGATCTTTGGGCGGTCGAAGCCTACGATGATCTCGCCGTTGATGTCTATGACGGGAATGCCCATTTGACCAGATTTTTCTACTGATTCTGTAGCATATTCAGGTTTGCTTTCGACGTCACGCTCTTCGTAGGCGACTCCGAGCTTGTCGAAGTATTGCTTTGCGGCATGGCAAAATGCACACCATGTCGCGCTGTAGATAATAGGTTTTGTGTTCATGTATATAAGTATACACCCACACTATACTATGTAAAGTATTACCTTAGCGCCAATTTAGTATTGACATAAGCGCTATTACGCCTGCTGTCAATCCCCTCGCCTGCCTTGCCTCTGTACGGAAGTAGCTGTTATACTATTAGAGAAAGATGAAAAAACCCGCCGCCAATTCTCCGACGACGTCTGATAAGGGTGTTACTCCAAACGAGCCACCGAAATTACGGGTCGGCCGCGAAATAGCGGACACAACGTGGCGGATGACAGTTCCGGTGGTGATTTTCGCTTTCATAGGTATATTCGCGGATATTCGCTTAGGCTCCAAGCCCTGGCTGACATTCCTCGGAGTTATCATTGGATTTTATTTCGCAGTGGTACTTATTAAGAAGCAAATTGAAAGAAGCAAGGATATCTAGCGAGTGAACACTACCGTACTTACAACTTTTGCAGCAGAGGGTCCGCACATCAGCATCGCCCCGCAGACGTTATTCCACTTATTTGGCTTGCCAATCACCAATTCACAATTGACTGGTTTTATCGGTTCTATGCTGCTTCTGGCGCTGTTTGCTCACACTATTCGCAGCATTCGTAATGGATCAAAAAGCCGTCTGGCCGGCTTTGTGATGTGGATGTTCGAGATCCTCTATGACACGATCATCGACGTCATCGGCGACCGCACAATCGCTAAGCGTGTGCTTCCACTCGCTATTACCATCGTATTTTTCTTCACTATCAATAACTGGTTGGGTATATTACCGGGCGTTGGTTCTATTACGTACCACGGCCATGAACTTTTTCGGGGAGCTGCAGCTGACCTGAATACGACATTAGCTATCGCGGTTATTTCCATTGTCACTGCCCAAGCCTGGGCTATCAAGCGGCGCGGACTTTTTGGGAATATGCACCGTTATATTTCAAACCCGTTTAAAGATCCTTTGCACGCATTTGAAGGCTTCCTCGAACTCATCGCGGAGTTTTCCCGTACGGCAGCCCTTGCGCTTCGTGTTTTCGGTAATGTGTTCGGTGGTGAAGTTCTGCTGGCGGTAATCGCTTTCCTTACAAGCTACGCCGCGGTAGTTGCTCTACCTGTCTTTTACGTCCTTGAGCTATTTGTCGGCGCCGTACAGGCGTATGTATTCTTTATGTTGACCATTGCGTTTATTAGTCTGGGATTGCCTCAGGACAAGGAACACGACGTGCCGGGCGATCCGGTTGTCGGCACACCGAAGCCTGAAGCGGCTCGCGGGCACTGAGATAAAGCATCAAATATGGTACAGTAATAATTTGTAAATAAAGGAGAAATACTAAATGGAATCACTCGCATTCGGACTTACCTACGCAATCGGCGCTGGTTTTTGTGGTATCGGTGTCGGACTTATCGGTATGGGCGCCATGAACGCTGCTGGCCGCAACCCTGAAGCTATCGGTAACATCCGTACCCTGATGATCCTGGCTATCTCATTCGTAGACGCATTGGCTATCATTGGCCTTGTCGTAGCACTTATCATCAAGTTCTTGCCATAATACTCGAGAAAGGATAGAAGTTGGCGCACATGTTCACTTATTTTGGAGCTGAATCTACAGAATCCGCCGGCCTCTTAGGTGCGCTGGGGATTGATGTAAAACTGCTTGTAACGCAGGCTATCGCCTTTTTGGTGCTTGTCGCCATACTTGGTAAGTTTGTATTTCCATTTTTGGTACGCTCTATCGATGAACGCCGCGAGGCTATCGAAAAAGGCCTGAAAGAAGCCAAGCAGGCGCAAGAAGCCTCTGAAAAGGCTGAAACGCAGATACAAAAACTACTAGCTGATGCCCGTACCCAGGCTGATGAGATTATCGCGCGTTCGCACTCAGAGGCGACCGCTCAGGTTGCGGAAGCGGAAGAAAAAGCACGCGCGCGTTCCGAGCAGATTATCAAGGACGCGCACACTCAGCTGGAGGCGGATGTCGCTAAAGCTCGTGTCGCTCTCAAGAAAGATACTGCCGCCTTAGTTGCTTTAGCAACTGAGCGCGTATTGCATGAAAAGGTAGACACGCGTAAGGATACGGAGCTGATTGACAGAGCTCTGAGCGGGGAGCGTTCGTAGATGGCAAAGGTCTCACGCCAGGCTCTCGCCCGTGTAGTAGCGGAAAGATTATCAGCCGAAAACTCTGATGATTCGGCTATTATGCGCGAGGTAGCCGCGTACCTGCTCGATCATAATATGGCCGACAACGCGGACACACTCATCAATGACATTGCGGTGGAGCTTTTTAAGCAAACCGGCCGGCTGGTCGTAGAAGTGACTACCGCCCGGGCGCTTACAGATGAGGCACGGACAAACTTGATTAAATATTTACAAGACAAGACCGGCGCAACCTCTGTAGAGTTACATGAGACCGTAGACGAAAGCTTGATCGGCGGCCTGATAGCCAAAACACCATCCGCCGAGCTAGACGTCAGCGTGAGAAATACATTACGACAATTAACAGCGCTTGCCTAAAAAGGGAGACAAGGAGACAACATGGCGAATACAACAGACCATTTATCAGTACACGAACTATCGAAAGAACTTCAGGAGGCGATCGCGGGCCTACGCACGGAACAAGGCCTTGAAGAGGCTGGTGTTGTTACGCGCGTCGGTGACGGTGTTGCTTGGGTATATGGCCTTCGCAGTGCTGGTTATAACGAAGTCATTGAGATTGAGGCTACTGACGGTGGCCAGATAACCGCTTTCGCGCTGAACCTGCTTGAAGACGAGATAGGCGCCGTTGTGCTCGGTGATGACAGCCGTGTCTCCGCTGGTGCTCGCGTACGATTGACCGGACGTCTGCTTGACGTGCCAGTTGGTCCTGAGATGGTTGGGCGCGTCGTTGATCCGCTGGGTAACCCTATCGATGGCAAAGGTCCTATTCGTACAAAGCAGCGCGGACTTATCGAACGCGGTGCCCCGGGTGTCATGGAGCGTAAAAGCGTCCATGAGCCACTCATGACGGGTCTTGTTGCTATCGACACGATGATTCCAATCGGCCGCGGCCAGCGTGAGCTTATCATCGGTGACCGCCAGACTGGTAAGACTGCTATCGCTATCGACACTATGATCAACCAGGGCCGCCAGAAGACAGGTGTTATTAACATCTACGTCGCTATCGGCCAGAAGTTTTCCAAAATCGCTGCTTTGCAGGAGCGCCTGAAGCGTGAAGGTGTCATGGACCAGACTATTATCGTTGCTACTTCTCCATCTGACCCGGCCGCCCTTCTCTACCTGGCGCCATACGCCGGTGCCGCTATGGGTGAGTATTTCCGCGACAACAAGGGCCACGCTTTGATTATCTACGACGACCTTAGTAAGCACGCCGTTGCATATAGGCAGATGTCTCTGCTGTTACGCCGCCCACCGGGCCGCGAAGCTTATCCAGGTGATGTTTTCTATCTGCACTCACGCTTACTCGAGCGTTCTGCGAAGTTATCCGACGAGCTCGGTGCCGGTTCACTGACGGCCCTGCCCATCATTGAGACTCAGGCTGGTGATATCTCGGCATATATTCCTACAAACGTCATTTCTATCACTGATGGCCAGATATTCCTGGAGACCAACTTGTTCTACCAGGGAATCCGTCCGGCTATTTCGGTAGGTCTATCGGTGTCACGTGTCGGTTCTGCCGCGCAGACCAAGGCCGTGAAGAGTGTATCTGGTAGCCTTCGTCTCGACCTCGCGCAGTTCCGCGAACTGGCATCTTTTGCGCAGTTCTCTTCTGACCTCGATGAAGAAACCAAGCAGCGCATCGACCGTGGTCAGCGCTTGACTGAACTTCTCAAGCAAAAACAGTACCAACCGCTCTCAATCGCAGAGCAGACTGTCAGCGTCATGGCTGCGACTGAAGGAGCTTTCGACAAAGTCCCTGTAGCTAAGATTAAGGACGCCCAGGCTGAGCTCATTTCTATCATCGACCGTGATCACAAGAAGATCGCTGATACATTAAACACCGGCGACAAGCCAACTGATGAGATTAAAGATCAGGTCATGAAAGTAGCTAAAAAAGTAGCTGACGGCTTCGCCGCGGTTTCTAAGGTAAAGGCGTAACCGGAATTTCTATGACATTAAATGGTGAATTCCCAGCACCAAGCGAATCTTTCCTCTATGCTGCCCAGATGCCGGCCGATGCCGAGCATGGTATGGAATGTCTTTTCAATCCCCGTGCGGTAGCTGAGAAGGATGCTGCCATCAGGGCTTCCGAAATGTACCCCGACCAGCAGGATCCAAGACGGCAAGTAGCATACGATGCTATCCGAAACGCGGCATTCAGAAGGCTTCATGACCAGTACCTGGCTGAAGTCTCGGGAGGTGTGAACTAATGGCGTCACGACAGCAAATCAAGCGCAGGATAGGATCGGTCAAGAACACCCGGCAAATAACCCGGGCTATGCAGCTGATGTCCGCCAGTAAACTGCGCCGCGCGCAAGAAGCCGTACTCGGTCCGCGCGAGTATTCGGCGGTAGCTCGCCAGATGCTGACGCAGCTGCGCCGTTTATCGGAAAATGATCTTACGTCTGACCTTTTTGAGAAGCGCCCTATAAAAAATCGTATGATTATCGCTATTTCTTCAAACCAGGGCCTAGCTGGCGCGTACGACCCCAATGTCATACGCCGGTTGTTCCAGGAGTTGACCGCTGACCGCAAAGACGGTGTGGGTAGCTCTGTCGTATCGATCGGTCGTAAGGTAACGCAGTCCGTCAGCCGCTTGCATGATGTTAAGGTAGCAGCTGTCTATAACGAGCTTCCGGAGAAGCCGAGCGCTAACGATATACGGCCACTCCTCACTACGATTATTGACCGTTTTACGGCTGGTGACGTCGATGCTGTGGACATTGTTTTTACTCGTTTCAAGTCGACTATGAGCCAAGAAGTCACTGTACAGCGCTTACTTCCTGCTGGTTTTGAGGAGGTCGAGACACACCCAGAGATTGCTCACGCCACTGTTGAGCCTTCTCTAGAAGAGTTAGTCCGTGCTGCCACTGTCCGTTTGCTTGAAGCACAGATATACCAGGCGCGCCTGGAAGCTGTCGCATCCGAGCAATCCATGCGAATGGTCGCGATGAAGAATGCTACCGACAACGCCTCTGACCTTATCGATGACCTGACGCTGGAGTATAACAATGCCCGCCAGGCAGCCATTACCCAGGAACTAGCTGAAATTTCCGGCGGTGCAGAGGCTCTCAATGACTAGGGATGAAAGTATGAGCACAGTGAGTAAAGTAGCTAGACAAGATATAACCGCAGAAGGAAGAAGAGGAGATAGATAATGCCATTAACAGAAGTGAAAACTAAATCAAGTACCAGCGACGGACATGTCATTCAGATAGTCGGCGTGGTCGTTGAGGTCGAATTCCCCGACCGCAAACTACCGGCTATTTTAGACGCCCTTAAAGTTGAGATGGATGGTCGCACGCTCTTGCTCGAGGTCGCACAGCACCTGAGCGAAACTACCGTACGTACCATCGCACTGGCTAGCACCGACGGCTTGACCCGTGGTGACAAAGTCATCGCGACTGGAGCCCCTATTTCGGTTCCTATCGGCGATCAGACACTTGGCCGCATGTTCAATGTTATTGGTGAGCCGATCGACGGCATAACTAAAGGCAATGATTTTAAAAAAACGGCGCCTATTCACCGCGCTGCACCTTCCTTCGAAGACCAGTCCGGCTCTATCGAGATCCTCGAGACAGGCATCAAGGTCATCGACTTGATCGCACCAGTATTGAAGGGTGGTAAGGTCGGTTTGTTCGGTGGAGCCGGTGTTGGTAAGACTGTGCTTATTCAGGAATTCATCAACAACATCGCGAAGTTCCACAGCGGTTACTCCGTCTTTGCCGGTGTCGGTGAGCGTACCCGTGAAGGCAATGACCTTTACAATGAAATGAAAGAGTCGGGTGTTTTGAAAAACACGTCTCTTGTCTTCGGCCAGATGAATGAGCCACCAGGAGCCCGTCTTCGTGTCGCCCTGGCAGGCCTTGCTATCGCTGAAGGTTTCCGTGACCAAGGTAAAGATGTTCTGCTCTTCATCGACAACATCTTTCGTTTCACCCAGGCTGGTTCAGAGGTTTCTGCCCTGCTTGGACGCTTGCCATCCGCCGTTGGTTACCAGCCAAACCTGCAACAGGAAATGGGTGGTCTCCAGGAGCGTATTACCTCCACTAAAGAAGGTTCTATTACTTCCGTTCAGGCTGTCTTCGTACCTGCCGATGACCTTACCGACCCTGCTCCAGCTACGACATTCGCCCACCTTGACTCAACCATCGTGTTGAACCGCGCATTGACCGACCTTGGTCTGTACCCGGCCGTTGACCCTCTGGACTCAAACTCAACTATCCTTGACCCTGAAATTGTTGGTGAAGAGCACTATGCTGTTGCCCGCGAAGTGCAGCAGATCCTGCAGCGCTACAAGGACCTCCAGGACATCATCGCCATCCTCGGTATGGAAGAACTTTCCGACGAAGACAAGCAGACTGTTGCCCGAGCACGTCGCATCCAGCGCTTCCTCACCCAGCCGTTCTACGTCGCTGAAATCTTTACGGGTAACCCTGGTAAGTACGTCAGCCTCAAGGACACAGTTAAGGGCTTCCGCGAGATTCTGGATGGTAAGCACGATGACAAGCCTGAATCCGCCTTCTATATGAAGGGTGGAATTGACGAAGTTAAATAGTCTAGGTGCTTTCGTAGCGGGCGCATCCCAAGGCGTCAGCCTGCGCTCGGCTGCGAAACCACGTAACTTATGAGAGAATTATAAATATGAAACTACAGTTAATCACATTGTCGGGCGTGGAATATGATGCTGAGGCTTACTCAGTCGTATTACCGACGGCAGCTGGCCAAATCACGGTGCTGAGCAATCACGAGCCACTTATGAGCGCGCTCGTTCCTGGTGTCATTACTATCCGTAAAGACGCTAGGGATAGTGAGGACAAGCTTGAACATTATGCTACCTACGGTGGTGTCGTAGAAGTAACCAAAGAAGGTCCTCGCGTACTTGTCGACGAAGCTGACACGGGTGACGAAATAAGTCAGGCCGAAGCCGAAAAGGCACATGCTGAGGCACAGCGCCTTCTTAGCGCCGCCAAGTCTCGCGTCGAACTTGAGCACGCCCAGGCTATGGTCGACCGACAAGCCGTCAGGCTGCAGGTCGCTGGCCTTCGCCGCCGCCACACTCGCCG
>JAQGGU010000053.1 GCA_028289265.1 Candidatus Saccharimonadota bacterium
CTCGTCAAGACCCTCATCAGCAAACAAAAGAGCTACATAAGTTTAAGGCTGAATATATGCAAAAGCGATACAATAAAACTATAAAAGCCGTCGAAGAATAGAGAGTATCTCATGACAGCATTCATTATCATCATCATGGGTTTGATCATAATTGCCAGCATCGCCGGTCCGATTTTTTTTGTGCAATCCCGCCGAACACTGCGCGAACAGAAGAATTATGAGCGCGGGCTCAAAATGGTGCCCCTACAGATACACCTGCCCCCACCAAGCGAAGATCTGCAAGGCGGTGGGCGCGACCAGCGCGACCTGACAGACGAGACTATCTCCAAAGCCCAGATTATCTACAATATTATAGCCAGTACTTTACAGAAGGGCTTAAAGGCAAAATTTTACGGCCAGCGGCACTTTGGTTTTGAGATAATCGGTACGCACGGTTTCGTATACTTCTATGCCGCAGTGCCTGTGGCGCTCGTCGAAGTGGTAAAGCAGGCTATTGTCAGTGCTTATCCTGCGGCTCGTCTGGAAGAAGTCGCCGAACACAATATATTCAGCCCCGTTGGTAAAATCACGAGCACGGTCGGTGGCGAATTGAACCTCAAGAGTAACTATGCCTATCCTATTGCGACCTACCAGGACCTGAAGCGTGATGCCATGCAGTCCTTGCTCAACGCCCTATCGACGCTTGATAAGGAAGATGGTGCCGGTATTCAGATACTGATGCGTCCAGCTGACCCAAGCTGGGGTAAGACGGCTTCGGGCCTAGCGAAGAAAAAGCGCGAAGGCAAAGAGGGTAAGAGTGGTATGGATGCCGTCACGAACGGACTGAAACAATTTATTGTAGCTTTCAATAAACCCCCAGAGGGGAAGAGTGACGAGCCTAAGAAGCCAAAAGAGCTTTCCAGTCTTGAGCAGGCCGTGCTTGATTCTATTGATGACAAGACTCGCCACCCGGGCTATGAAGTATTAATCCGGGTAGTGGCGTCATCTAATGTGTCACAGCGGGCCCAGGCGATCTTGAGTAATGTGGTCGCTACTTTCTCTTTGTTTGATGCGCCAGGCAAGAATGGCTTCAAATATACGCCGGCCAAAAATATGGAAAGTTTCGTGACCAGTTATATTATGCGTTTCTTTCCGCAACAGAAGAAAAAGAACATTTTAAATGCCGTCGAGCTGGCGACATTATTTCATTTTCCTGATCAGCAAAATACGCCGACTTCTCAGTTGTCGCGTCAAGCGTCAAAGCAGGTTGACGGCCCACGAAATATGCCGGATGAAGGCCTACTCCTTGGCTACAATGTATTCCGTGGCGTAAAGAAGCCCGTACGCTTGGCGCTGGGTGACCGTCAACGACATATGTATGCTGTTGGTCAGACGGGTACTGGTAAGTCGACGTTCCTAGAGAACCTGGCGCTCCAGGACATGCTTAGCGGAGACGGCTTCGCCTTTATCGACCCGCACGGTGATACCGCTGAAAAGCTGTTATCGATGGTGCCGCGTGAGCGCACCGAAGACGTCATTTATTTCTCGCCGGCTGATATGGAATACCCGATGGGCCTTAATCTTTTTGAATTCAATAATCCTGACCAAAAAGACTTCCTTATCCAGGAAACACTCAATATGCTTCAGAAGCTGTACGACCCTCAGCACCAGGGTATTATGGGCCCACGTTACGAGCATATTTTCCGTAACGCCGCCCTGGCCGTCATGGCTGATCCGGCAGGCGGAACGTTCGTAGACATTCCTAAGTTATTCCGCGACCCGGATTTCTTACGCGACAAATTAAAGCACGTAACTGACCAGACAGTAATCGATTTCTGGCAAAAGGAATATCCGGCCTCGCAGCGATCGAATGATGCCGGTGAAGTGACGGCATGGTTTGTTAGTAAATTTGGTGCTTTCCTAAGTAATGGAATGATGCGTAATATCATTGGTCAAACCAAGAGTGCCTTTGATTTGCGCGACATTATGGACAATAAGAAAATACTTATCGTTAATCTCTCAAAGGGTAGGACCGGGGACTTAAACTCCAAACTGCTGGGTATGATCTTCGTTATGAAGTTCCAGGCAGCAGCTATGTCCCGCGCCAGCATTCCTGAGAGCGACCGTGTTGACTTTGCATTATATGTGGATGAGTTCCAGAACTTTTCAACCGATTCTTTCGCGACTATCATGTCCGAGGCCCGAAAGTACCACCTGAACCTTATCGTTGCTAACCAGTTTACGACGCAGCTGACGGATGAGATCCGTGATGCTGTCTTCGGTAATATGGGTACGATCGTATCTTTCCGTGTCGGTCAAAATGATGTAGATAGTCTCGCGAAATACTTTCAGCCGTCTTTTGATGCCGATGACTTACTCCGTGTACCGAATTACAATGCCATTGTGCGGACATTAGTAGGCGGCGTACCGACGAATCCGTTCAGTATGGCGACATTGCCGCCTCTGGGTAACCCAAATCCTCAGCTGTCGGACGCTCTTAAGCAATTATCGGCCGCGAAATATGGTAGGCCTAAGGCTACTGTCGAGAAAGAAATATTTGCGCGTATGGCCACCCAGGCAGTGGCGCAGAAGCCAGCTTTTGCTGGCCAACCAGGTCGGCCCCAGGGCTTTGGTCCTAGCGCCGCCGGTGGACTCTCTCAGGGGCCGGCTACGAGTCAGGGTATGAGTGCTGCGCGTCCACCCCAGCCAGGTGGTTCGTTCCTGGATGATTGGCTTGCCAAGAGACAACAGGCACCAGCAGCAACGCCGGCTATGGGTACGCGTCCCTCTACGAGTGGTATGGCCACTCCATTTGGAGGCGCATCATCTCCAACAACTATTCCGAATAATCCTACGGTAGTGCCCCCTTCGTCTCCATCTGCGCCGACATGGGGTGCAGGTACGACAGTAGCACCTGCTTATGGTATTAATTCCACTCAGGGCACGACCACACCTATAGCGCCGCCACTACCTTCACAGGCAGGCTCATCCTCCCTTGACACTAGCCCAAGTACTCCCGGATCTCACACGCAAGCTGATGAGCAGAGTTCTCCTCATATCCGCA
>JAQGGU010000065.1 GCA_028289265.1 Candidatus Saccharimonadota bacterium
GCTGAGATAGAAGAAGAACTCAACGCGACGACGACCGAGGCAGATAAGACAATCTTGTATGTCGAAATAAAAACCAAGCGCTTACTACAAGTAGATGCCGAAAATTCGAGCACGAAGGCGGTCAGCAAGTATAAAGATTACGACGCTGTGAAAATGCCTGCACAACCTACAGTTGAGGCTAGCTACGCCGACTTCGCTAAACTTGCCCAGTAACTTCTATTGGTTAGCTTCTGGATTATCGAAGTGTGTGGGGCGAATGATGGGGCTCGGTCACCTTTGGCGACCCCGGAAGTTCGCGATTGCAGGCGCAGCCTGCATCGGAACGTTCCCTTACGACATGCCACCGGCATGTCTCACCCACGTCCTTGGCCGTGTATTCAAGTCCAGCATAGGCCAATATAAAAGACCGTACCAAAGTACGGTCTTTTATATTGGGGCGAATGATGGGGCTTGAACCCACGGCCTCCTGCGCCACAAGCAGGCGCTCTAACCAACTGAGCTACATCCGCCGTAATCTTAGGAAAAAAATATGTGGCAATTCCTAGAACAGGGGTTATCTTAGCATATTTCTGGCGAGATGAAAACCATACTTGTGGGCATATGCTTTCATATTTTGATTTAGTATACTAAGCCTAGATGTCAGGGGAACTAAAGGCTATTGATGGTTACCGTACGCCGCAGGGCGGTGATGAAGTAGCCGATCATGAAATTGTAGTATGGGAACTTCCTCATGGGTTGCTTGAAGTAGACGATCCTCTCTTTGAAGAGTCATATCGAATAGGCGATCAAAGCACCATACCTTATAAGGCGGCAGAGAATATCATACTGCAAAGCTGGAAGCATAATGCCTTGTCACTGAGCACTCGACAGCTGACCAATACTGCGGAATACGCGACAAAACCTGGTACTGACCGTTGGTCACGGATGGGGCATATGATAAGCGTTGCCGTACTAACCGCCCGCTATGGTGGCAGCGAAGCAGAGGTAATATCGGCAGCCTTACATGATAGTGGTCACAGACTGGCGTCACATCGCACGGACGATTTACTCGAAGGAAGAGGAGCTGAAAATGCTCATGATCGTACGCTTGTTACTTTTCTGCAAAGGAATGGGTTTTTTGACCGGCTGCAGCGGAGGACCCTTATTGATCGGAACGGCCAGCTCACTGGAGACAATGGCGCATTTCTATATGAGGTTCTTGCTCATGATGAGCTAGCTTTGCCACGCAGCTTCACTAACCAGCCTAGCCTTACCCAGTCGATGGAAGTGGAACGCCTGCAATATATCGCTCAGGAAGCAGTTATATGGATATACGAACCGTCGCTCGTACGTGAAGCGCTCAAGCATGCGATTCGTGCCGAGCATGGGGAGTACGGTGAACACATCGTATTCGACGATGCTGAAGCAGCCCGGATATTTATGACCGCTCAAGTCAGGTGTAGTACTGAGCACTGGAACGACCCGCTCAACGATGTTATAGATGAGTTGCTAATGACACTCGACAGGCGGCTTTTTGTAGCGCCCAAAATACCCGTAGTCAACGATCAGTATTTCCCAGGGGATGTTATGTATACCACTGAAGAAACGTGGCAGGATTATTACCAACAGCAGGCAGAGAAAGACCCGTTTTCTTCGGCAATTTTAAAGATAGCGGATGCTTTGGCGAAACAACAGAGGTCGATTCATGAAAATTATGACCGGCACGATGCTTATCGGGGGCCCGTCTATCCATCGTGGGTATTTAATTTCTCCACCCTCAATAGCGAACGGGCCCACACTGCGCAAGGTGTAGGTAAGGGGAGGGGTAATTTCCTGACGGTGGAGATGCTGCCTGGCAAGCCGCGTACTATAAATCCCTGGGTTGAGCAGCCAGATGGTCGATGGGACCGGCTCTATACTATCATGCCGGAATTGCAAGCCTATAAAGAAGGCCTTAGCCAGTGGTGTGCTAGTGGCCCATACGACATCGTTATAAATTTTGACCATCCTAGCTTGGGACTTACGGCGCGGGAAAAGCAATCAATCGGTCCAGGGGTGCGCATGATCAAACAAAAATGGCCAAAGGTGCTGGAACGCCCACTGATGCCTGGTGGTGTATTAAAGGACCATATTGCTCAGGCTGCCGAACGCGCGCGTCGGGATGGTCGCATAAAGATAGAGCGCCCGGAGGCGGTATCTCAAACCGCCTAACCCCTCGCTGACAGATATTGTGACAATAGTGTGGCGGCTTTGAAGCGGTGGCTTATGGTATTCTTCACTTTTAAGCCGAGCTGTGACATAGTTTTGTCGTATCCGTCAGGAATAATGACAAAATCAAAGCCAAAGCCTTCCCCCTCACGGGGCGCTACTACTTGACCCTCGAGTATGCCGTCTACGATGTATTCTTTTTTCCCGTCGTAATAGCCCATGGCACAGATTATTTTCACGCGTCCCTCGCCACTAAGCTTATACAAAGCGCCGTTACCGAGCCGTTCCGCAAAAAACTTTATGAAAGGCCCGGGCAAGCCGTTCAGCGACTCAAGCTCAGCAGATACATCTTCTATGATGACAGGGCCCTGGACCTGGTCATATGCCTGGCGCAACTTATGGCGCACGATGGCGTGTAGATCCAGACTTTGTATCTCATCAAGATCAAGCTTCCGGGATGCCAGGTTGAGCGAGGCCGGGAATACTTTTTGCAACTCGGCAAGCTTGTGCGGGTTTCCAGTGACGAGTGTTATTTCTTGCATATGTATACCATAACAGATTATCTGGCGCGTAGACTTCTCATTGCTTCGCCGATACGAAAAAAGGCATACCCAGTGAGGGATCCGGTGGTGTTAGCGAATAGGTCCCAGCTGGTGTCTGCGAGGTTTATCTGAGTGATATTTAGTTTGACGAGGGTAAATTCGAGGACTTCATTGACTACGCCGAGTGCTGACGTCCACGCAAAAAGGGTAAGTAAGGCGACGATCCAGTGCGGACGCCAGCCCAATAACTTAGAAAAATACACGTACAGTATCGCCGTGTACACACCGCCGCCTACGAAGTGCTGCTGGAAAGTATCGGTTTCTCTTGTTATGTCGACATCAGGCAGGTAGAGGGATGTTATGTATACTGCGGCCGCAAGTAGGGGTAGCCAGACCGGGGCAGGGTGCAGCCGTATGTTATATTTTCCAGCTATTTTCGGCGATAGCCAGGGCAGAAGGACTGTCGTGACCGCCACTAGTAATATAAAGATAAAATACACCCTCAGATTTTAACATGCACTCGAGCTGGAATAAGGAAATGCAATAAAATAATAATATAATACTATTTACAAATAAGCATAAATGGTATATAATAAGGCTCATGTCAGAATTAACCCAGCCTACACCTTACGGTTATGAACTCCTAAGTGGCCGCGGCGAGATTATCGCTGCCATGAAAGAGGCGGTCCCAGAGGGACTTGCTGAACTTGATGCTGAGGCTTCAAGTGAACTTACTGTGCTTACTGAGCGGCTTATTGAAGTAGAAGGCGAACGTGCGGCCGCTGAATACGATCGATACACGCACACTAACGAACGTGGACTAGAGTTGCCAGATAACCTGCTCCGTGAGAAATACGGTGGCAAGACTATTGCCGTGACTGGTGGGGCCGGCTTGATAGGGTCAACGCTGTTAAAAGAACTGCACGCTCTCGGAGCTGGCCGTATCGTCAGTCTTGATATTGCTGAACCTGCAGAGGCAATAGATGGTATTGACTACCTGCATCAAGATATACGGGATGCGGCTTCACTGCAGGCAACTATGGAAGACGTTCGCCCTGATGTCGTGTTCCATTTGGCTGCCGATAAGTATAACCATCTCGCCGAAACCCGAGCCCGCCACACAATAGCCACCAACGTCATGGGTACGGTAAATGTCCTTGCTGCAGCAGAAGCTGCCGAAGTACCACAGGTGGTGTATGCCTCGACAGGTAAAGCGACACGCCCTTACTCTCCCGATATTTATGCTTCGTCAAAAAAGACAGGTGAGTGGTTGATGGCGGATTTTGCCAAGAACCATCCTGATACGCTCGTTTCAGGTGTTCGTTTTACTCATGTAGTTGATAATTCAAATCTTCAGCGCAAGCTGAACCAATCGATTGATGCCGGTGATCCCGTACGTTTACATGATCCAAATATGTGGTTTTACACGCAATCGGCTCGTGAGTCGGCACACTTATTATTGCTTGCCAGTCTTGAGGCGGAAGCAGGCGCATTTGACATGGTTGCTTTGAATAACCTGGAAATGCCATTCAATCTTGCGGATTTAGGTATTGGTGCAGTAGCGAAACGTGGGGCGAAGGTTCCCTTGTACTTTTGTGGTATCGAGGCCGGATATGAAGAAAAGGCATGGCCGGGGTTGTATGACCGCGAAGACGCCGGTGATGTGAGCCCGCTCATTAACGCACTAGAGGCACCGCAGACTAGGCAGTCTCGTATCAATCCTGGTGTTGATACTTTCACCCTAGAATTTGGTGATGACCCGCAGCTTGCGGCACAGTTGGATAAGGTTCTTGATGCGGCGTCGCGCTATAAGGAAAGTGCCCAGGATATTACTGGTATTACGCGCCAGGAAAACCATAAGCTTTCCTGGATGTTGCTCGATGCAACCCTTGAGGGCTTACCTGATGATTCGCTGCTTCGTGCCTACCGAAGGGTTTCAGAGCGGAACCGAACATCCGACGGGCAGGCACAAAACCCCGATCATATTCGCACCGATATGGCTATTGAATCTGCAGCTCAGACTCGCTTGGTGCGGGAGGTGGGCCGCCAAGCGGTTGCTTTGCCTGAACCAGCCTTGTCTGAAGCCCGCCTTTAGTGGGAAACTGATCTGATTTTTGCTATTGTACAGATATGAAAAATTCTAGGCCACGTAATAAATGGAAAGTGCTGTCGCGCTTCACGACCATTACCACTCCGTGGCTTACTTTGATAGGTGAGCGGCTTTTAGATGATAACAATACAGAGCTGGAGTACTGGCGGGTAGAAAAAGCGGATGGTGCTTTGATAATCACTATTCATAACGGCAAGCTTATATTGCCTCGTCCTATGTATCGACCTGGTAAGGGGGAGCGGACGCTTGATTTTTGCGGGGGCAGGGCTAGCGCCGGACAGCCCATGGACGAAGCGGCACGTAAGACGGTGGTGCGGGAATTCGGTATCACACAGGCCGACGTACAAATCGACGTAACACCGCTCAACAATGTAGGCTGGGACGTCGACAGTTCATTTACCAATGTCAAAATGTACGGGTATGTCGTTACCATTCCTGCCGACGTTAGTATTAGTCCTGATAATATAGGCGCGCAGTACGCTTTAAACGAAGAAGGTTATAACCAACTTCTGGATGAACTCACGTGTATGCAGTGCAGAATGCTCTTCCACGAGTGGCGGCTGAAAGATAAAAAGTAGTGCTCTAGAGGGGCGGAAGCAGGACAACGAAGGCCATATAAAAACACCACCTTGCGGTGATGTTTTTATGATGGTGCCCCGGGCTGGATTCGAACCAGCGACCTTGAGCTTAGAAGTCTCCTGCTCTATCCAGCTGAGCTACCAGGGCAACGCTTGACAACAATGGTGCGGGTGGCGGGAGTCGAACCCGCGATTTCAACTTGGAA
>JAQGGU010000001.1 GCA_028289265.1 Candidatus Saccharimonadota bacterium
CAGAGGGTCGACCTGCAACCCTACATCGAGAAACTCGACAAGATCCGCACCGAGCACGACAACATGCTTTTGGCTCTGCTGATGGATGATTACATCGGTTACATAGACGCCCTCAGCCAGCAGACCAACATCATGGATAAGAAGTTTTACGTCGTCATCCCATATTTCCCCCAGGTAGATGCCCAAAAAGCTTTGACGCAGAGTAAGAACTTCTTTAGTGGCGTAGCCAGTCTGTTCAACACCAAGGAAGCGCGAGTTACCATCAACGAAGCCGACCTTGAAAAAGCTAAAGAAGAGCTTCGTAACCGCGTCCAAGCGGTCCTGAGCGGACTTATGCAGTGCAGCATTCAGGGCCTACCCCTAGACACCCAGGAACTGATTGAGCTCTACTATGACACCTACAATCCAGACACTGCCACCCGGCAGCCGCTCAAGAATTTCAACGAGCTAAGTCCTGACATCATTACCAAAGGGCAGGGAATGGCTAACCAACCACATTTACAAAGGGAATTGAACTAGAACTATGGCACGTAAAACTAAAATCGACCCCGTCGCACTTGCACAGCAACAGCAAGCACGCGAGCAAATGGAAGTCAGCGCTGCCTTCCAAAAAGGTATCACTGCGCTCCGCGACTTTATAGCCCCCAGTTCGATAGAGTTTTCTGCGGGTTATTTCCAGCTCGGCACCCGTTACGCCCGCACATTCTTCGTCTACGGTTATCCGCGCCAGCTGTATACCGGCTGGATGAGCGGCATGGTCAACCTGGATGAAGTCATCGACTTATCAATGTACATTTACCCTGTAGAGAGCCAAGTGGTGCTCGAAAACCTCCGCAAGAAAGTGACGCAGCTTGAGGCTGGCATCCAGATCGACAATGAAAAAGGCCGCATCCGCGACCCGCAGAAGCAAGCCGCTATTCAGGACGCCGAAGAAATGCGCGATAAGCTGCAGGTGGGTGAAGAGCGCTTCTTCCGCTTTGGCTTGTACTTCACCATCTATGGTTCCAGTATGGATGAGCTTGAGTTCGTCTCCCACAAAGTCGAATCATTACTCGGCCAGCAATTGGTCTACTCGAAAGCCGCCACGTCACAGCAAGAGCAGGGGCTCAGCAGCACTGTGCCACAATTTGCCGACCAACTACAGATTCGCCGCAACATTAGCACTGGCGCGCTGAGTACCAGCTTTCCATTTACTTCAGCCGATTTATCCATGGATAACGGCATCCTGTACGGAATCAACATGCACAACTCGGGACTGGTTATCTTTGATCGTTTCAGCCTTGAAAACGGCAACTCGGTAGTCTTTGCGAAGTCCGGTGCAGGTAAATCCTTTACCGTGAAACTTGAAGCGCTCAGAAGCCTTATGTTCGGTACCGAAATATTCATCGTCGACCCGGAAAACGAATACGAGCGTATGTGTGATGCCGTGGGCGGCGCGTATGTCCGTCTTAGTCTTGGCTCGACTACACGTATCAACCCATTTGAACTACCACGAGTAGTCGACACTGATGAGGCTGATAATGCCTTGCGCTCCAACCTCATCACGCTACACGGGCTACTGCGGCTCATGATGGGCGGCGCCCAGACCCAAATGGTAGGCGGTAGCGCCATGGTAGCACCTGCCTTGAACCCCGTGGAAGAATCGGATCTCGATACGGCACTTATCGAGACATACGCTAAAGCCGGCATCACCAACGATCCTCTCACGCATATGGGTATGCCGCCGACGATCAACGACCTTTATGACACTTTGCTTCACATGGGCGGCAATGGCCCGCAACTGGCGCAGCGGCTACGCAAATACACCAGCGGTACTTTCGCGGGTATTTTCTCCCAGCAATCTAACGTCGATATCAACAACCCGATGGTGGTATTTAATATTCGCGACCTCGAAGATGAACTCCGGCCGGTCGCCATGTATATTGTCCTGAATTACATCTGGAATAAGACTAAAACTGACCAAAAAAAGCGCATCCTTATTGTCGACGAAGCCTGGCAACTTATGAAGTACGAGGACTCGGCGAACTTCCTCTTTAGCCTCGCGAAAAGGGCTCGTAAATATAATCTCGGCATTACTACGATCTCTCAGGACGTCGAAGACTTTATGGGCAGTCGTATGGGCCGGGCAATTGTCGCCAACGCCAGTATGCAGTTCTTGCTCAAGCAAAGCCCGAGTGCTGTCGACGTGCTGGCAGACGTCTTTAAACTAACCAGCGAGGAGCGGAAGCGCCTTAGCCAATTCCCGGTAGGACAGGGCTTGTTCTTCGCCGGGCAAAACCATGTACACATTCAGGTAGTCGCCAGTCCGACCGAGACCGGCCTGATTACTACCAACCCCCAACAAGTCCAGCAACAGCAAGCAGCCAACCAGCAAGGCGACCTGAGCGCGCCGCAAGGCACCATTGATTTGTCGAACCGACTATATCCGGGTGTATAATAAACATAAGAAGTGTAAGTGTGAGTGAAGATTGGTATAAACCGTGCCGGATGTATACGATAAAAAACATGGTGACGTTGACGATGATGCCAAACACGGCACTCACGCTAACGACATAGACGATATTGAGCGCTACGCCAATGAACAGTCGCGTTACGACCGTGAGTTCGATGATATAGCAGCCAATGAGGAAAACAGCGGCAGCGACAGTCTTTACAATCCTCATGATGGAAATAGCAGTAGTGGCAGTAAAGCGGCCGGCAAAGACGAACTACGGAATCAAGAAACCAAAAGTGGCGGCAAACAAGGGCGGGGAAGCGAAAGTCAATCCGACAAGCCAGACTTTAAAGGTGCTTTAACTGGTCTTAAGCAGTTCTCAAAGAAATTTATAAATAAAAAGAATGCCAAAAAAACCGGCATTGCGGCCGGAGTCGGCGGCGGTATTGCCGGCCTGGCTATTGGCGGTATCATGATGATCAGCCCGCTCAAGTTGATAAGCATAATGACCAATTTACGTAATGAATTTTTTGCCTCCTCCGATATAGCGGGTGGCAAAATGAGCGAAAATCTGCTGCAAGATTATATTATCAGAAAAGTAATCCCTGGGATGACGGGAGGCTGTACGAGCACGCTCCGCGACAGATCATGTGCCCATGTCCCTGATGGATCTAACAATATGGTGACACTGCTCTATGCGGGTTGGCGCGACAGCAACCTCGAGGGTAAGCTGGCTCGGAATTACGGCGTGGAAATCGTGCGCCGCAGTAATAACTTTTACCTGCGCGCCCCAGGACTGAACGGAGACCTCGACCTTGGTACTTATAACGGTACGACGCGTACACTGAACGGCGACCCGTACGCCAAGCTGAATAGAACAGAGGTCCGGCGCATAATGAAGACTGCTTTCGAAGGCGAAACATTCGGTAAGCGCATACGCTACCGTTATAGCGTCGGGGAGCTCATGGAGCGCAAATATGGTGTTCGGCGCTGCTTACTCGCCTGCGGCGTCCGTGACCGTTTTAATGACAGCCTTGATAGCAGGAAAAATGCCCTCAAGCTCTTTGTGACACAGAGGTATATTATGCCGCGCAGCGAAATGATGGGCACGGCCATCACCTGCGCGCTGGCGGAGTTCGATTGTAACAAGCCGGGCGACCCAAATGATGACGGAGAGCGGGAAAGCCAATTTGTAAGGGACACCAAGAATACCTTAAGAGAATACCAGCGTATCTATGGCACCGAACCTCTAGATGAACTAGAACGTGACGCGGACAATGTACGGCGATATGGGGCAACCGAATACATGATTCGTAAGCTTGCTGGGGAAGTGGTTGGTAATGCGGTTAGTAAAATTACCAGTAAAGCTATACCAATTTTCGGCTGGCTCGATGGAGCGGCAT
>JAQGGU010000008.1 GCA_028289265.1 Candidatus Saccharimonadota bacterium
ACTTTATATTATAGCAAATAATACAACTATTGTCAATATAAGGAAGTCCTGGCTTACCCCTAATAACGACAAAGCTCCGATGCCTGAGATAGCATCGGAGCTCGTCCTTAACACCTAGAGAATATCCTCTATTCCTAGTCGACGCGGGCGTCTTGCGATAGCAGACGGGCACGCATTTCTTCAAAACGCTTCTGCTGCTCCGCGGCGACTTCCTCGGCCGTCTTGGTGCGGCCACCGGCTGCTACCTTTACGTCCTGCTTGCCACCCTCGCCCTTACCGCCAATAACATTGACGACAGGGATGATGATCGGACTGCGCTGGGTTGCGTCAAAAAGGTAATGCGTGACATGGTCCTTGATCTCTGCCTTGAAGCGGTCGAGGTCGACACGCTTGAAGCGCTGGCCAACAGCCCGCTTGAGTTCCGCCCTAAGGCCATTCATTATCTCCTCGTTATCGCGCATGTAGATGAAGCCGCGGCTGATGATGTCCGGGCTGGTCAGTAGATTGCCCGACTTTTTATCGATAGTCAGGATAATGGCTACTAAACCTTCCTCGCTAAGGAGCAAGCGGTCCTTGACGACGACATTGCTGACGATGGCACCTGTTTGGTCGACCAGGATGGTACCGTGCGGGATTTCGCCGTCGAGTTCCATCTTGTCGGGAGTCAGGCAAATGACCTGGCCGTTTTCGGCATTCACCGTATTAGCGCGAGGAATTCCCTGCTCTACAGCCAGCTCAATGTGGCGCTGCTTGACGCGGTAGGCACCATAAATCGGGATGAAGAACTTCGGCTTGGTCATGTTGATCATGTCGGCATATTCGTCGCGTGATGCGTGTCCGGAAACGTGCAGCGGCCCGACACCATCGAGAGTGTGGTTACGGGCTTCAAATACATGCACGCCCTTCTTGACGAGACCATCGACCATTAGACCAACCAGCGCGTCATTACCGGATTCTGGAATCGGCGTACTGGAAAGGATGACCGTATCCTGCTCTTTAAGCTTGATGTGACGGTGTTCGCCGCCGGCCATTCGCTGCAGTGCAGAACTTGGCTCACCCTGCGAACCGGTACAGACGACGACAACTTCATCGTCTCGCATATTCGGTACGCTGGCAATTGGTACGAAAGTGCCCTTTGGCACCTTCATGAAGCCGTGGCGGATTGCCATTTCAAGGGTACTCACCATACTACGTCCATCCATAGCCACCTTACGGTTGTGGTGCACGGCAGCGTTGATGATCATCTGGACACGGTTCATGTTCGTAGAGAACAAGCCGACGAAAATGCGGCCCGGGGCGTTATTGATGATATCGATGAAGCTCTGCTCGATAGTACTTTCTGATGGGGTGCGGCCTTGGCGCTCGACGGTCGTACTCTCACTGAGGAGAGCCAGCACACCTTCGTTGCCGAGCTGTGTTAGGCGGTCGTAATCACTTTTTTCGTGGTCCAGGGGATTCGGGTCGAAGCGGAAGTCACCGGTGTTGATGATGCGACCGACGGGTGTATCAAGGACGATACAGGTCGAGCCCGGGATCGAGTGCGTGATACGTACAAGTTCGACGAAAAAGTCGCCGACCTTAAGGCGCTCATGGGTGTCTTCGTTCATAGTCACGGTGCGAAGTTCAAAGCCTTCTGGCATCGGTAGACCGAAGTTTTCAAAGATTTCCTCGACGCGGCCGATGGTAAACTTCGAGCCGTAAATCGGTGCCGGGAACTTTGGTACAATGTGCGGCAACCCACCAATGTGGTCAAGGTGACCGTGCGTGATGATGTATGCGCGCAGCTTGTGCCGGATGGTCTCAAGGTATGCCGTGTCGGCAATGCCGTAGTTGATGCCGGGTAGATCGACACCCAGGTCGTTACCGCAGTCCATGATGACAGCGTCGTTGATGTATTCGACGAGGATCATGTTCTTGGAACCACCACCGTCCATTCCACCAAGACCGACGACTTTCAGGCGTGGGCGGTCGTCGATGACGTTGGCACGTCCGCGCTGCGCCGGCTGGTCACTGACCTGAGCCGGTGTGTACTGGTTAGCGATTTTCTGAGCGTCCATCTGGGTACGCTTTTGGGCACGGACAGCAGCGCCGCGGCTTGCACCGGAGCGGCCTTGGCCACCTCCGTTACCACCGCCGTTATTTGCGGGCTTCTGACCACCGTTACCACCGCTGGAACGGCTACGATTGCCGCCACCTCTATTGCCAGGCTGCCGTCTTGGTGGGCGTGGTTGGCTATTACTATTACTGTTATCGTTATTTTCTTGTGGATTCATTGAATCTCCTATCTTACTTACTAGTGTGTAATTTTCTTGATAATGTCGGGAATTGTCAGGAAGTCGTCCAACAAGGTCTGCCTGAGTCCTCCGTTATATAAAGCTGCCGCTGGATGGAATAACGGTAAGATTATCACCTCCAACACTTGGGACGGATCATCCCGGAACGCCAGTTGCACCTGCTTGGGGTGGCCGTGTTCGCGACTGATTTGCAGATCCGGTAAGAAGGAATTCGCGCTGTGCCGACCAAGTGTGACTACCACCTTGGGCTGAATTACTTCTAACTGGGCCTGTAAATACGGTAAAAATGCCTTTTTCTCTTCGGGTAATGGATCGCGGTTATTCGGTGGCCTATATTTTACTATGTTAGTGATATAAATATCCTTGCGCTGTAAATTTACTGACTGTAGCATTTCGTCCAGGAACTTCCCTGCCGCCCCGACAAATGGCTCACCTGTCAGGTCTTCCTTCTTGCCAGGAGCCTCACCTACAAAGACAATTTCCGCGTCAGGATTGCCACTACCGAAGACCAGCTGCGTTGCCGTTTCCACCAACTCCGGCGTAACATTATCATCTAGGATCTTCTGCCGAATCTCATCGAGTTGTTGCTGCTTACTCATGGCTGATCAGCTTTCTGATGAGTTTTACGGCAGCTGTGATACCAAGCGCCAAAAAGACTATGACAATGAAGTAATCAAGCAGGCTACCCGTATCAATGGCAATAGATACAAAGATATATGCGATGAAGAGGTCGAGGACTGCTATGATAGCCAATCCCGGCTTTGTCTCCTGCCATGCGAACAATTTGTTAGTTGTGTTCATCGTATACCTAATCTGTTAAATGCTTACTTCTTAGCGATGTCGCGGGCGGCGGTTTTTCGCTTAGTTTTGATTATGTAGATACTGTTTGCAGCAAATAATAGCCAGATTACCACTCGTATAAAGTGCCATGTACCCGGTAACTGTATCGCCTCTGCGACATGTGCTACTAATATCAACGTGATCAGCCCCAAAAGGATGTAATCTAATACGATGCTTCTCCACCAGGGAGACTTACCTTGGGTAGGGGCGTCTACCATGGTTACTTTTCGCCTTTCAATTCACGCTGGGCGGCTTTCATGGAAAGCTGGAGGCGGCCGCGGTCATCGATAGCGACGAGTTTTACGGTTACTTTATCGCCTTCTTTGACGACGTCGCTCGGCTTGGCTACACGTTCTTCGCTCATCTCTGAAACGTGGACGAGGCCATCTTTACCTGGCATGATCTGTACAAAAGCACCGAAGTCGAGCACGCTCACTACGGGTACGTTTTCGTAGATCCTGCCAATTTCCGGCTCAGCGACAATACTTTGAATCCACTGGATGGCGGCATTGATGCTGGCGCCATCAGGCGAAGCGATCATGATTGTTCCGTCGTCCTTGATGTCGATCTCGGCGCCGGTCTCAGCAGTAATTCGCTGGATGACTTCCCCGCCCTTACCAATGACTTCACGGATCTTGTCTGGGTTGATAGTGATGGTCTCGACACGTGGTGCGTACGGGCTGAGTTCTTTGCGAGGTTCGGGCATGACAGTGAGCATGTGCTCAAGGATATGCGCGCGTCCGTCTCGTCCCTGCTCCAGCGCTTTCGCAAGCACTTCGACAGGCAGGCCGTGGACTTTCATGTCCATCTGTAGCGCGGTGATACCTTTGCTGGTTCCGGCAGTCTTGAAGTCCATATCACCGGCAAAATCTTCGGCGTCGGCGATGTCGCTCATGATATATGGCGTGCCGTTGTCCATCATAAGACCCATGGCGATACCAGATACCGGCGCCTTCAGTGGTACACCGGCGTCCATCAGGGATAAAGTAGACGAACATGTCGCAGCCATAGAAGTCGAACCGTTCTGGCTCATGATCTCGGTGACAGTACGAATGGTGTATGGGAATTCGTTTTCAGAAGGTAGAACGGCTGTAAGCGCTCTTTCTGCGAGGTACCCATGGCCGATTTCGCGGCGGCCCGGGCTACCCAAACGGCGAACTTCACCAACGGTCCAACCTGGAGCATTGTAGTGGTGCATGTAGCGGCGCTCAGCGCTGCGCTCCATGGTGTCGACCATCTGCGCATAGCTCAGCGGCGCAAGTGTGGTGATGTTCAGCGCCTGCGTCATACCGCGGGTAAACAAGCTGGAACCATGGGCGCGTGGCAGTAGTCCCACTTCGCTGGAAAGCGGACGGATTTCTGTCAGCTTACGGCCGTCAGGGCGAATTTGCTCTTCGACGATACCCTTGCGGACATCTTTGTGGATAGCAAGTGTAACAGCGTCATCATATTGCTGCTTGAGGGCGGCCCACTGGTCTTCACCGACCTCTTCTTCGAAGTGTGCCATCGTCTCTTCGCGGAGTTTCTTCACAAGGTCGTTACGCTCTGGATAAGGAACACGGAGACCCTTGCCAAGTTTCTTATCGAGATATACAGCGACAGCTTCCTGGATACCTTGATCCGGCAATACTAGTTCATATTCCTGAGGTGTTACGCCAATCTTAGCAACCAGCTCTTTCTGCAGAGCGATTGCCGGCTGAATAACTTCTTGTGCAAAAGCCAAGGCTTCGACGACCTGTTCTTCAGTAACCTCATTCGCGCCAGCTTCTACCATCATGATGCCTTCGCTCGTTCCGGCTACAACTAGGTCAAGTGGACCCTCATTGAGCTGTTCAGGGGTCGCAAAGGCCGTAAACTTACCGTCTACCATACCGAGGCGTACACCCGCTACAGGGCCTTCAAATGGTGCACCAGTGAGCATAAAAGCGGCACTCATGGCAACCATAGCGATCATGTCCGGGCGAAAGGATGGATCCATCGAGAGAACGGTAGCAATACCTTGGACTTCGTTGCGGTAGCCCTTTGGCCACAGCGGGCGGAGCGGACGGTCGATCAGACGGCCGATAAGTACGGCGTCATCAGAGGGACGCCCCTCTCTTTTAATAAAGCGTGAACCGCTCATCTTGCCAGCAGCGTAAAACTTCTCTTCGTAATCAATGCTCAAAGGGAAATAATCGAGTCCCTGTACTTGCTTGGGACTGACCATAGCCGTACCGAGTACGACAGTGTCGCCGTAGCGAGCGATCACCGAGGCGGTAGAGCGGAAGCCGACGCGGCCGACTTCTAGTGATAAAGTTTTGCCGCAAAATTCAGTCTCGACCGTGATTATGTCTTTACCTAAAGGGTTGATAGTACTCATAAGTAGTACCTGTCTTTTCTGAGGGCGTGTCATATGCAGAGTGCAAATATACGGGTGCGCTTGTGCGTGATTAGGAAATCGGCACTGTATATCTGTGGCTCTGCCTACGCTACACGAAAGCCCTCTTAACGTTTAATGTGCACAAGCTTGGTCTCTCGGGTCGATTAAACCGCGAGAGACCCCTGTCTATACACTTTAGCGACGTATGCCGAGCTTAGCGATAAGGTCGAGGTAGCCTTGGCTGTCACGCTCAGCGATGTAGCGCAGCAAACGGCGGCGCTTACCGACGAGCTGCAGCAGACCGCGGCGGGCAGCGAAGTCCTTCTTGTTGACCTTGAGGTGCTCGGTAAGCTCCTTGATGCGCTCAGTAGCGACAGAGACCTGTACCGAAGCGCCACCAGTGTCCTTAGCGTGGACCTGTGCACTCTTAATAGCAGCTGATTTCTTCTCACTTGTTATCATATGCTCAGTATTCTACCAGATATAGTACCTCTGTACAAGTCTTTACTGTTACTTTACTTTTTTAACCAAGATATCCGTTAGGAATCAGCGGCCGATAGCTTTTTCCTATCAGATGTCTTTGTCGACAACTACGGGCATCCTAGCTTGGCGCTACATAATGATCAACCGTACCACCCCTTTGGGCTACCGCGACACCAAGGTGTCTTTTATTTATTCCGGTATTTCTGTGGCCCGGCAATATCTATTGCTAACTTCGCTAGAAAGGTGCTCGCTCGCCAGTATTTGATAGACCGTTTTGAGCATCGGAAATTACACGCTGCGCCTGGTCTAATACACTTTGCTCTTCTTCTAGCGTAGCAATGGGCTTATAGCCTTCCATATATCCTGGATCACCGGCGAAATCATCCGCAACTTGCCACAGGGCACCCGCTTCGTCAGTACCGGTGATAGTCACGCTCCATCCTGCCGCGTCAGGGTTTCGTGACATACTAAGCCAATATGGGTTGGATAAAGTAATTCCTGCCGTATCCTGTTGTGCGACCTCAAGCGTTACGCTTTCAATATTTGCAGGGTCGGCACCTCCTGAAGGATTTTGTAACTGGGCATACATCTCATAATGAGTAATCGTGCCACCATCTGCAGGCACATCAACGCGGGCGTACCGGAGCATAGTGTCATCATCGCCGGCAGCCTCAGTTGGGGCAGCCCCTTCAGGCAGTATGGCCGCGAGGTCTAAGAGAGATTGGGTAAGCTCGCTAGCACCAGTCTCGGCACGGGCAGTCATTTGTTCCTGCAGACCCAGCCCATGCGTCACTTCGCTCGTTGGAGCCGCAGCCGTAGGAGATGCGGTGGCAGTACTCTCCGGCACCGAACTGCTGGGTGCGGTATTTTGAGCCTCGGCTTCTTTATCTGATTGGCCGCACGCGGCAAGAACGGCCACAGCCGCTAGCCCCATAACTCGTTGTCGCAAGCGTGATTCACTGCGATGAGAGCGTGAATTCGCTACTGCAACTGGCTCAATTGGTGTGGTAGAATTTGATTCTGTTGACATCAGTACATTATAGCACAAGTTTGTTAACTTGTCTATAATTACTTATGCTTATTCTTATGATGTTTCTTGTATATGCGAGAGGATATCTTGATCTTTAACAGTGACATCTATGGCATCTTCCAGGCAAAAGGCACCTATCTCGGTGCGTTTGAGATCACTCATGTAGGCGCCCGTGTCCAGTACCTCGCCTATATCCTCAACCAAACTACGTATGTATGTACCGCTGCTGACTTTGCTCGTAAACGTAACGTACGGGTAGTCATATCCCGTTAGGTCGCTGCTGTATATTTTCGCCGGTCGAGGCTCGAGGACAACCTCTTTCCCGTCCCTGGCGAGTTTGTAGGCTCTTTGGCCGTTTACTTTCATCGCTGAATATATCGGAGGGGTCTGCATAATGTCACCGGTAAAGTCTACCAGCGCTTTCTCTATCTCTTCACGAGCCGGCACGCGGTCATCCACCATACTCTTTTCACCCTCTTCGTCACCCGTAGTACTCGTCTGCCCCAGCTTCATGGTTACTTCATAGGTTTTGTCGCTTTTGCTCCACTCTACTGCCCGGCGGGTGTACTCTTTGCCCACTAAAATGACCAGCAGGCCGGTAGCGAGCGGATCGAGAGTTCCGGTGTGGCCGACTTTGACATTTTTGGGCTTCTTGCCTTCTTGGGCAGCTACTATACGCCGAACATAATTGACGACGTCAAAACTCGTCCACGTTTTTTGTTTATCTACGAGTAAGATTCCTTGCATCTCTACAGGATACTACAGAACCACTGGGGCGGGCCGAAGTTCTGCGAGGACATATATTCGTAAACCTTACTTCCTGGGGAAGTCAAAACGTGCGAGGGCCCTGAACTATCCCTGCGAAAATGGCGGCATGGGAGGAGGTACCGGAGGGGGAGGCGGGCCTTGCGGAGGGGTCGTCGAGGATGTCGGTGAAATCACCTGCGGCGGCGCTACGTTGATACCCGGAGGGATGGTAGGAATGACGGGCGGCATCGGGACCGGCTGGTTAGTAGGCGCGACAACAGTGGGCGGCGCTTGGTTTGACGTAGCAGAAGGTGCCTGCAGATAATCCGGCAGCGCAGTGGGCGCTGCGGGCGGAACATATGGCATACCGGGGCCAGGTTGAGCTTCGGCTTCGGGAGCTGCTGGAGTCGGTGCGACATCGGGCGTAGGAGGAGTATGGCCGAGATTGAGATTGACGGGCACAGCATTGAGCGCTTCAAGTGGAGGCGTCGTGGTATCAGCATCAACCTTGAGTGCGTCTTCCACCGCTTGACGTGCACTATTTACGTCAGTTGGTATGGCAGATTCGGTCGCTGCAGGCGCCTCATCCTCAGAAGCTTTAACAGCAGCCTCGATATCCGAAAGCGTCTTGTCCTTTTCGACAGCCGGTGTGGGTGTAGGCGGTACTGGCGGTACGACATTCTGGAGCGGATCAACCGTAGGTTCATTTGCTGGGTCAGCCACCGGCGCAGCGTCTGGCAGGTCCATCGTCGGACCAAAAGCTTTAGCTGGTCCAATTTCCGGTAAAGTCTCTTCGACGGTTGGCTTGGGCTGGGGCAACTCAACCACTGGAGCCGTGGTGTGGTTTTCCGTAGCTGCCACATGGTTTTCAATGGCCTTATCAGCCTCTTGTAATAATTCTTCAAGGGAAGCGTCCACCGCCATGCTCGGGTCGGGACTATCGACTGCCGCATCCTCTTCTTTTGGCTTATCCGCTAGTTTTTCGGCGGTTGCATTGGCGTGCGATATCTTTAGCAAATCTGGGTCGACGGGCTTCTCTGCTGCCACGGCTGGAACGGCTGGAACTGTTTTAGGCTTGGCATTGTCGAGCTCGGTTGCAACCAGTTGCTGGTTGGCGCCGGCCGCCAATAGTGTGGCGCTCATCGTCATGGTTTGCGGTGTAGTCTTTTTATTACCAAAGTGCTCTGTTTCAGCGACGATACCCGTAAGTAAGGCGGTTGCTATTTGCTGGTCAAGCAAGCCTTCTCCAAGACTGGTAGCCAAACTACTTACGAGTTCTGACAGACCGCTGGCGCCAAGGTCCTGCCAATGGATGGTGCCAAGGTCGCCGCCTGGCGTGTTATTGACGGAAATGACGACAGCGTCGTGCAGGATTCGGCCGTGAGCGGTAATCGCGGTATCCAGGTCAACCTGGTGGTGGACACCAAGCGCCATCACGACGTCGACATTGAAATCACCTTGGCTAAATATCAAGTCCTTTTCGTTAATACTCGCCTTGTAAGGAGTAATGAAGATCTTGACGATTTCGTCTTCCACTTTATAACGCAGTTTGTCGGCCTTAGCCTTGTCAATCGCAATGATAAAGTCGCGCAAGCTATCGGTGTTCTTCTCAATAGTGTCTTCGGGTTTCAAAAACTCGATCGTTGACGGCACTTGCCCGCTGAATACCGCGGTGGCGTGCTTGCCCATCTTGTTGAGCAGTAGAGTCAAACCAATACAGGCGGACAGCTGGTCCACTGTCGGGTTAGCACTGACCGTCACGAGAATATTATTCGCGGCTTTCAGTTTTTCGACTATTTGTTGTCTTTGATCGTCCATAGTGTCTATTTTGATTATGTTTGCCTTTAGCCTAACATAGAGTGTAAACCCTGTCGAGTAAAATGTATGGCTACCCTTTACAAAAACGCCCTACCTCTGTATAGTAAGCAGTCGATTAGCTTAATAATTAAGGAAAAGGAACTAATTCATGCCCATCATTAAATCAGCTAAAAAGCGTGTCCGCACCGCCGAAAAGGCTGCTATCCGCAATAGCAAAACCAAGCGTACTTTGAAGACTGCTTTCAAGGCTTTCCGCGCAAAAATCAGCGGCGACAGCCACGCTACCGCCCAGAGTGCTCTCGACACTGCTGTAAAGAAAGGCTTAGTCCACAAGAACAAAGCCGCTCGCCAGAAGGCACAGCTCGCGAAAGCCGCTAAAGCTGCCGGTGCTGAAGCTCCTGCTAAGAAGGCCGCTCCTGCAAAGAAGACGACCGCCACAAAGAAAGCTACTACCGCTAAGGCAGCTCCAGCGAAAAAAGCGCCTGTAGCAGCTAAGAAAACTGTAGCCAAAAAACCAGCCGCCAAGAAATAATTAGATTCTTGCAGCGATACTAGCCGGGGAATTCTCCCGGCTTTTTTCGTCTTTAGTGGCACGATGGCGAGCAGTATACTCGGGCGCATTACCCGATAGGATCCTTGAGGCTGCACGTTTTACTAGTGAACGATGCCTAAAGGCGCGCGCTTCAAGATTATGGGCATACTGCAGGATTACTTCGTCAGCATCTTCACCCTCATGCACATGAAGACGCGATATTTCCCCTACTACATCGGTAAATGGAAAAGCCTCCTGCAATTCTTTCCTAAGCTGAGCCTGGGCCGAATCTTCGCCAAGCTGTTCAGCATCAATACCATCTTCATACTGGGCGTTCTGGAATGCCTTAAAGTCAACTTTGGAGAGTCCCTTTTCGGCAAGCGTATACAATAAAGTCCGGGCTGCTATGTACGTGGCATTTCTTCGTACTTTAGCATCAGGATTTAGGACATCGAGCTTACCGTACAACATACCGTCCGTTGTCTGTTCGTTTATCGCTTCTCGAAGAGCGCGACCTCCAATATCATGACCAAAGACCTGCTCAACGCCGGCAATATCTAAGGCATACTCTTGACCGTTTTTATCTCTTTCTATGACGCTATCCTTGCCCTCGATAATATGGTTCAGTTCGTGAATGCGGGTAGCAACATTGTCTTCTTCGGTGGGAGCAAAAACTACATGGTAATCTTGAGTGAAGATGTCTCGGCTATTGTGAGCATATCCCAAAATAGAATTAACAGTAGTATTAAAGCCGTCATCCACGAACAGTCGGGTGTCCTCCAGACGCGCTAAATTATCAAGAGCGCTCTCCCGCAACCCTTCCGTAGCTACCAATCGCCGAAAAGTATCTGCGAATTCCTGCTTGATCTGCGGGGCTATAGCTTCCACCTCAGCTTGAGCGCCAGCCAGTGCGTGGTTATGCCAATCGAGGAAATTCAATAAGTGCCTATCCCCAACCACATAATTGCCTTCGTCGTCTTGCTCGAGTAAAGCACCGACATGGTCCTGAAATAGAGATGGCACATCTTCGAGTCCCAATTGCTTTTCAATCCAAGGGCTCGGTGGCTGAGAAGCGAACACACGGTTAATCGTAGTCCTATGGTCATCCGGTAAGCTTTCCAGTTGTCGGCGTACTGTTTGAGCCGACTCTTTCAAGTAGTCTTCATAGGTATCGTGCCCTTCTTTTAAATGAGCATCATGCATCACGGGGTTGAAAGATCGGCGAATCTGGTCCTCTACTACATCTACTCCCAGTCCGATTTCAGCGCCTGGTGCAGTGTGCTGATCGAGTAACGAATCTACCGTAGGCAATTGTTCCTCCGACGGGAGACGAAGATCGAGTAATGATAGTTGTTCTTTTTGTGACACTTTTTTGTTTTATTGTGTATTTTATTTGGTACTCAATAAACATTAGCATATTATTGCTAAAAAAGCAATGTATTGTTAATAATTCATAGCACAACCGGTGCCACTAAAACCTACTCGCCAAGAAATAGATTTCGGCCCATTACCGGCGATTATTCATCGCTATCACGGAAGCGAGATTCAAAATACTGAAAGTATTCTCTCGGGAGCTGCGTAGTATCTGGGTGATAGTATGGGGAAAGTTTTTTAAAGATTCTCTTATCCGGGAAGCCTTTATCACGGAGTTCTTTGATCCTGTTATTAATTTCTTGCATGACCGCTACGTCAAGCTCTATCCTTTTAGGCCCGGACTCCTCGGCTGATTGAGGTTCTTCTGTCGGAGTCTCTTCCTTTTCGACCGTTACATATCCCATGTCGCGTAGCATCGAGATAGTAGTAGTCTCTAGATGCTCAATGACGGCCTTCTTGGTCGTGCCTGGATCAAACAAGTGAGCAACTTCCTTAATAGACCGCTCGGCTAAATTAACATAATCCTCAGCTGACGGATACAGCAGACCATATCTGGAGACGTGCTCGGCGATGGCTTCCCGGACTGTGTCATTGACGCCATGCTGGCTTACTTGGTCGATCGTAGCTGTAAAGTCGCGTATCGCAGCCGAGATTTCCTCATCAGTAGTCCATTTTTCTGGAGCAGGCTGGCCGCTCACCATGTGCAGTACCTTGCGGCCGAGATTCTTAGGCTTCACGTTGTCGAGAAGACCCTCGAGGATATCAAGCTTTTCCTGCGCGGACTCGTCAAAATTGAACATACCGATTATGGCGACACCCTCTTCGTCTGCTGCAGAAGGTTTGTCAGGCATAGCAGCGTCCACTTTGGCGTCCAGGCTTGCTGCGGCCTTCTCTTTCAGCCCTGCTACGCGGTTATCA
>JAQGGU010000005.1 GCA_028289265.1 Candidatus Saccharimonadota bacterium
GGTACGGCCCGTGTCGATATGCTTATAGATAGCAAGAATGAAGAAGTGTATTTTAATGAAGTTAATCCTTTGCCTGGAGGGCTATATCTTCACAATTGGAAGCAGGCCGGCGTATCGAGTGTGGATGTGGTGCAGAGACTAATACTTCTAGCGAAGGAGCGTCATGCTGAGCGGTCGTCATTGACTACGAGTTTCACAACTAATTATTTACAGCAATTCTAAAAATCACTCTTATTTTTGATGTACGTTTCGTTCTTAATATTGGATGACAACTTTTAGCGGCCCGGCTTCCGGGCGACTGCCGCTTCTACTAGTGTGGTAACAACATCGACCATTCCGTGCCCGGCCACAGCAGCAGACTTAGACAGCAGGCCGTCATCTGCCATGGCAGGTATAGTATTTGTCTCAAGTATAAAAATAGCGTTATTGTCATAGCGGATTATCATATCAGTGCGTGATAGGTCGCGGACACCAAGTGACTTGTGTACATACATCGCAAAATCTTGTGCTTGCCTTTGTAGATCCGCGTCGACATGTTGCGGCGGGCAAAGCTCAAGAGATTTACCATTGTATTTATTTTCGTAGTCGAACTCATTGTCTACGGGTGGAGTAATCTCTATGACGGGCAGTACTTCACTGCCTAGGATGCCGACGGTTATTTCCAGTCCCTCAATCAGTTCTTCAAGGAGCATAAGGTGGTTACGGGAAAATGCCACATTGATAGCCTCGCGGTCAGCATATTCGGGGGAACGAACGATAAAAGTATCAACACTCGAGCCTCCATTGAAGGGCTTGAGTACATACGGCCGCTGGACAAGCAAAGAATCCCATATTGTCTGGCTGGTTACGAGTTCGCCGCGTGGTACGGGCATGCCTATGCTTGCTAGCCGTTCTTTGTAGGCATTTTTATCAAAGCAGAGGGCGGAGGCCGCGGCATCGGCACCGACATAGGTAAAACCGTAGGTATCGAGCCAACTTTGAATGGTGCCGTCTTCACCGCCAACCCCATGCAGCATGGGGAAGACGACGTCGGTGTGGCCAATATTTTTCAGAAGTTGCTCTTCGTCCATGCCGCCCGTATCCACCGCTTTTGTTTGGTATCCGCCTGCCTCCAGGGCGTTTACTACAGACTGCGCTGACCGAATAGATACTTCACGTTCAGCAGATATACCCCCATAGAGAACGGTTACTCTTGTCATTTCATAAGTATATATGATGATACCTACTATCAGTACACAACTAGAAGCATAAGGATATTTTGTTGGTTTTTTAACAGACCCGTAACGGCATCATCTGTATTGTGGAGCTAGCCACAGCGTAATTGTGGAGCAATATATTTCGACTAAACGGAGCGAAGATTATGACCAAGCGACCCCACTCTGATAAGACAAACCTTAGCCAAACCACCCCAGAAAATGAAGCAACACAACAAATATTCGTAAGAGATGCTGCAGCCGGCCAGGATCATGAGGAGTCTCTCACCGCTTTCATGGTAAGTCCTAAATATCTATCTCCGAAACCCATGAGGAACGCACAGCCAAAGCGGCCGCTGAATGCTTCCCGTAATCCGGATAAAGTAAAGATGTACTCACAGATAGGAGCGCTCGACGCCGCCTATCGGATCCGCCGGCCTCGTACTGCTATACCAGTTGTCGATATCAGTTCTCGAACAGAGCAGTTGCACCAGAAGTATGAAGCTTCAGCTACAAAAGTCAGGGCTTTTTCGTTAGCTGCTTTCGCATCCGTGCTTAGTGCGGCAAAAGGCGCACAGGAATACATATCCAATAAGGCACGAGCCCTTTTTAATGTCGGTTCACGCGTAAAATACTCTGCTTTAAGTGGTGCAGCCATAAGAAAATTTGGTATGCCCCAGGCTCTCTTCCGAACTGGCGCAGCTCTGGCTGTGTTGTTGCTGGTATTTGGTATTGGAACATTGAGTGGTTGGTTTGGAAAGGGCTCGGATGGTTCGGGCGGTGGTAATGGAGGTGTAAATGGTTCGGGCGGCAATGCTGTGATTGAGGTACGGCCATCATCCGATAGGGATAGCGGTCAATCATCGACTTCGAGTCCGCAATCTACTTCAACACCAGGAGGTATGGGGAGCACGGGTAATGGAATGCAATCTACCTCCGGTACAGTACAAGGAAGTGTTCCTGTAGTAGGCGGTGGTGCAGTGCCCATTACTCCAGGCCGCGGTAGTGGTGATGCGGCTGCTTCACAAGCACCTGCGCTTCCTCCGGCCTCAGCCGGTGATGATACGAGTTCGTCTACTCCTCCGTCTGGCGGAAGTGGCGGCGATGGAGGGGATGCAGGAAATGTAGGTGATATTGTCGATACGGTAACCAACCCGCCGTTACCAGTAGTAGACACCGGCGAATGTCCTTGCAGCACGATACAGGGCGTCACGAACACGGCTACAACTACCGTTGAGGCTACTAAAGAGACTCTTGGCGACGTATAAAGATACGCTGGACCGCTGAAAAGATAGGGGTGTGGTGCTATACTGTAACTATAGTGAGCGCCCTAAATCTTGATTATAAAATGGCATACCTCCTCCCTTAGGGGATGTATTTGACCGTATCTCGGGTATAATTTCAGCAAATAGACCAAGGAGTTTTGATAGTGCAGCGGTACAATCCAAAAGATATAGAGCCACGTTGGCAGCAAACGTGGAAAGAAGACGGCATATACAAGGCGGTTGATTTTGATGAACGCCCTAAATTTGTTATGCTGACGGAATTTCCTTATCCCTCAGGCGATGGTTTGCACCTCGGCCATACCCGGGAATATACATTGGGAGATATCTTGGCCCGATTTAAGCGCATGCAGGGAATGAATGTACTGTACCCTATGGGCTACGACGCTTTTGGACTGCCAACTGAAAATTACGCAATCAAGCACAAAATCGCCCCACAAGTAGCCACTGACCGCAATGTCGCGAACTTTCAAAAGCAGTTTGAGAGCCTGGGCTATAGTATCGATTGGAGCCGAAGTTTCCGCACGTCAGATCCGGAATATTATAAGTGGACTCAGTGGCTGTTCTTACAGTTTTATAAAGCTGGACTGGCGTATCAGGATGAGACTGCCATCAACTGGTGTCCACACTGCAAGACCGGTTTGGCTAACGAAGAAGTAGTCAACGGCCGCCATGAGCGTTGCGATACATTGGTTGAAAAAAAGTTCTTAAAGCAGTGGTTACTCGCTATAACCAAATATGCCGACACCCTGATTGATAATTTACAGGATATCGACTTTCCGAGCCGTATTGCCGACCAGCAGGTAAACTGGATCGGCCGTAGCAAGGGCGCGGAAATAGATTTCGCCGTAGATGGAACGAATGAAAAAATACGCGTTTTTACTACCCGTCCAGACACCCTCTTTGGCGCTACTTTCCTGGTACTGGCCCCAGAGCACCCACTGGTTGAGAAGATTACGACCGCCGAGCAAAAACAGCACGTCAATACGTATATAAAGAGCGCGCAGTCCAAGACTGACGTAGAGCGCCAAGATACGGGGCGTGAAAAGACTGGCGTTGCCACCGGCGCCTATGCCATTAATCCCGCGAACGGAGAGAAGATCCCGGTATGGATTGCCGACTATGTCCTAACTGGCTACGGAACGGGTGGTATCATGGCCGTCCCGGCGCATGACGAACGCGACCATGCTTTTGCCGAAAAATTTGGCCTACAGATTCGACCCGTTGTTACCCCGGTCTTCTTCAAGGAGGGGGACGATATAGATCGCTCAAAGGCAACCGATCGATTGGCCGTAGTAGCGGTGACACATGATCCATCGACAAATAAATACTGTCTTATCGAGTGGAATAAAGATCATTTTCGCGCTGGCCTGGAGTGGCCCGGCGGTGGCATTGACGAAGGCGAGACTGTCGAAGATGCCGTAGTACGCGAATTCATGGAAGAAACTGGCTATACTGACGTCAGCGTGGAGACGGTGATGCCAGCAGCCACATCATTTTACTTTATGAATTCTAAGGGTGAGACAAAGCGAAATGTCCTACAGGTCGCCCGCTTGAAGCTGAATTCTTTGGCCAATAACGGCACAGTCGGCACTGAAGCCTATGAGAAGGATGCCTATAAAGTCGTATGGATGAGCTACGAAGAGCTTGAGCAAAATCTCCATAACATGGCTGAGACGTACCGTTCATTGACGAACTTTGCCTTTGACGATGCGAATTATGTTGGCGAGGGCGTCATGATAAACTCCGGCCCTTATGACGGCATGTCGAGCGGTGAAGTTCGCGAAAAAATTGTCCGCGACCTTAGCGAGCGAGGCGTAGCCGAAGAAAAGATCAATTACCGTTTGCGGGACTGGATATTCAGCCGCCAGCATTACTGGGGCGAACCGATACCTATAATTCACTGCGAGGAACATGGAGCAGTACCCGTACCGGAAGATCAGCTTCCTGTTGAGTTGCCTCCAGTCGAACATTACGAACCGACAGATACAGGCGAGAGTCCATTGGCGGTGATTTCAGAGTGGGTTGATACTACCTGTCCTGTATGCGGTAAACCGGCTAAGCGAGAGACCGATACCATGCCTAACTGGGCGGGGAGTAGCTGGTACTATATGCGTTATTTCGACGCTCACAACGAGACGGCATTCGCTGACCGCAAAAAGCTCGAATATTGGGGTGCGGTCGACCTCTACTTAGGGGGTATGGAACACACCACGCTGCACCTTTTGTATAGTCGTTTTTGGCATCAATTCTTCTATGACCAAGGCTTGGTACCAACGCCTGAGCCCTACAAGGCGCGGCGCGGACAAGGTATTATCCTGGCTGCTGATGGTTCGAAAATGAGCAAAAGTAAGGGGAATGTCGTAAATCCTACCGAGGTGATCGAGAGCGGGTATGGCGCTGATGCGCTGCGATTAGCTATTACCTTCCTAGCACCGTACGATCAAACGACTGCCTGGAGCCCTGAGGCTGTGGCTGGTACGCACCGTTTCTTACAGCGTATTTGGACCCTGACGCAAGAATATTTAACCGCAGATCAGAGCAGCGCAGATGAGGTTCATGAAGTCCGCCGTGCGGTGCACCAAACAATCAAAAAAGTATCAGAAGATATTACAAATATGAGCTTCAATACGGCCATCGCCGCCATGATGGAGCTCGTAAATACCCTATATAAGCACAAAGCACAGCTTCTGCAAACCGAGGCTGGTAAAGAGGACTTGACGGTTCTCGTGCAGTTAGTGGCGCCATACGCGCCGCACATCGCAGAAGAATTGTGGCAGCAACTAGGTAAGGCCGGTTCAATCCACACGAGCGAGTGGCCAACCTATGATCAAAAATACCTGGAGCAAGACATTGCGACCATCGTGGTGCAGGTAAACGGTAAGCTTAGGGGTGACATCACTATGCCGAAAGCCTCGTCTGAAGAAGAGGTAGTGGCAGCGGCGAAGGCTGATGCACGCGTAGCAGTACATCTGACAGATAAGGAAATACGAAAAACGGTTTACGTGCCTGGCCGCTTGGTGAACTTCGTTGTATAAGGTCGTGTCAATCCAAGTTAAGTGATATCCCAGGCATACGACAACTGTTATGAGTGTTTACGGCTTTGTGCAGTGTTTGTATTTACAAGGGTAATCGGCTATAATAAACCCTAACTTCAGTAATCATAACCCTATTATCTCCGCCGTGAGCGAAGTGATAGACCTAGTAAAAGGAGTATTTTTACATGGGTAAACCCAAGAAACGAACTAGCCCACGCGCTACCGGCGCACGTCGCAGCCACCTGGTGCTCAAACTTGCACGTAAGGTTAATGCAAAGTCTCCGATAAAGGCATTTACCACTCGCCGCGAAGCTGGCAAGAAGGCTTAAGCAAGCCTTCGATATCTTAGTAAGTAGCGTAAGAAAGACTTTAACAATATGGCATCAAACCGTCACCTTGGTCGTATCATTGCACTCCAAACCCTGTACGAGGAAGAGTTTCGCCGTGATGCTGGCGATGCGGAGTTTAGCCTCGAAGAGGTGCTGGCCCGTAATATTGCCCGTTATGCCGAGATGGTTGATGACATCGATTTCATCCGCGAACTAGTTCGTGGAGTACTCGATAAAGCACCTGAGCTGGATGCTGTTTTGCAGCCAATAGCGCCAGAATGGCCTATTGACCAGATTGCTCGCATGGACCGGCTCGTACTCCGTATCGGCCTGTATGAACTACTCCATGGAAAAGATGTACCACCCAAAGTGGTGATTAATGAAGCCGTAGAGCTCGCCAAAGCATTTGGCGGTGAGAATTCCAGTAAATTTATCAACGGCGTACTTGGCACGGTACTGCGTAATCAGACTGATGCGCCGAAAGAGGAAAAAGCAGAGGCTGCTTAAGTGGATGAAGGCAAAAAACCAGACCCCAGGGACAAAGATCGAAAACCGTTTATAAAGCGGCCGCGGCCATTGCAAGGCCTTAAGGACTTTGTTTCGAGGCGGCGCCCGTCAATTGATGAAGTAGTACGTGAGACCACCTCTGGTGGCATAGTATTCCGTCGTAACCCAAAAACAAGACAGGTTGAGATCCTGCTTATTCAGGATGCTAAAAACCGTTGGACCATTCCTAAAGGCCACGTGGAAGAAGGCGAGCAGCCAAACCAAACCGCTGAGCGCGAGATCCGCGAAGAAACGGGGCTGCAGGAAATGAAAGTCTATGATTGGCTCGGTAAAGTGAACTTCCGTTATCGCCGCACACACACGCTGGTACTGATGACAATGCACATTTACTTAGTTCATGGTCTTGGTGAGACTGACTCTCTCAAAGGAGAGGATTGGCTGACTGATATCAAGTGGCTGCCGGCACATGAAGCTGTCGACAAAATTGCTTATGACGACATTGGTAAACTTATGCTTATTGGCATGAAAAAAATACGGAATATGAAGATTTAATTATGGACACAACACCTTATATTGATTTTGCCAAAGAAAAGCTCGGAGTTACTTTTAATGACCTCGAACTGCTGATTACGGCTTTTACGCACCGCTCTTACGTCAATGAGCACAAGAAGACCGTAAAGACCCACAACGAGCGTCTGGAATTCCTCGGCGACGCAGTACTTGAACTAGTAGTCACGGAATACCTGTATGGCAATTTTGAAGAGCCAGAAGGCATCCTTACCAACTGGCGTAGTAGTTTGGTGCGCACTGAGAGTATCAGTTCCGCAGCCTCTCGTTTCGGCTTCGAGCCGTTGCTGCGCCTTAGTCGCGGTGAAAAGCGGGGTAGCGACCGTGCGCGGGAGCAAATACTGGCTAATAGTTTTGAGGCAGTAGTTGGCGCTCTATTCCTAGATCAGGGCTATGAAGCGGCTAAGAAGTTTATTACCGACGCAGTCCTAGCTACTTTTGAAGAGATTCTTAAGACTGGCTCTTGGATGGACCCTAAGTCGCATCTGCAAGAAGTTGTCCAATCTAAAGAAGGCTTTACGCCTGTATATAAAGTGCTCGAAGAGGTAGGTCCCGACCATGATAAAGTCTTTACTGTTGGCGTTTTTGTAAATAATGACCTCCGTGGCCAAGGCCAAGGTCCCAGCAAGCAAGCCGGCCAACAAAAGGCTGCCGAAGCCGCCTTAAAGTATTACGCTGAGGCCTAAGTCTGGCTAAATGGTTTGACAACAGAGGCGGTTATCTGTAAAATAGGACAGATTGTTGTTATCAACTTTTAATTAAGAGAGAAAGAGAGTTTTATAACCTATGCTATCAATTCGTATGCAACGCACCGGCCGCAAGGGACACGCAATGTTCCGAGTTGTCGTACAGGAATCACGCCTTACACCGACCAGCGGTAAAGTGGTTGCGACCCTTGGTAGCTACGACCCTCACGCTAAGACTGTTCGTCTTGACGCTGAAAAGGCAAGCTTCTACCTCAACAATGGCGCTCAGCCATCTGACCGTGCTGCCATGCTTCTCCAGAAAGAAGGCGTAGAGCTTCCTAAATGGGTTAAGCTCGCTAGCCAGAAGACCAGCAAGATCCGCAACCCGGAAAAACTGCGTAGAAATCAGCCAAAAGAAGAAGCAGTAGCGGAAGAAGCTGCAGCTGATGCTCCAGAAGCTGAAACTGGTACCACTGAGTCTTAGTCTAAAGATTCAGAATCTACAATTGGCTATAAAAGAGCTGATGCCAGCCGAATTAGAGGTACTGTACGTCAATGTACAGGCCTAAAAATCAAGTTTTTATTATACTCCTGCCTGTCAATGAACTACTCTTCTGATAGCCACAGGCAGTTTGCTATAATAGCCAGAGTTAACAGTGTAATCAGGAGACAGGCCATGAATAATAGCATTGACCAGCAGTTTGTCGAGTTTGTCGTGAAATCTTTGGTCAGCAATCCAGATGCCGTCGAAGTTACACGCCGTATTGATGAGAAGGGTGTTTTACTTGAATTAACAGTTGACCCCGAAGATCTTGGACGTGTAATCGGAAAACGCGGAGCAACAGCGCAGAGTATTCGTACATTACTTCGCGCACTAGGTACAAAGAATGATGCTCGCTACAACCTAAAGATCGTAGATAACGGTGTAGGTGGTGGAGATGGCGATGACACCCAGAGCAGTAGCCGCCACTCTGACGATAGTACAAGCTCGGCCGCTAAAGCTGATGACGACGAGCATGAAAGCGACGTTGTCCGCAACACCCGCAAAGAGCTCGCGGATCTTGACGACTTAGACGTCTAGGTTTTTCTAATTTTTTGTTTGCAAGGATAAGCGGCATAGTGATATACTTCTATTTGTCGATACAAAACGACTATTCTTTAACACCTAAAACAAAAACGAGCTCTTGCGAGCCATTACAATTAAAAAAGTAATGGGAGCTTTATGTGACAAAAAGAACCGGCTGTAGACCGGTTCTTTTTGGTTTAGTGGTAATAGTTGCTTTGGTGAGAGCCGGTTTACCAGGTCCTTAAGATGCCTCTGACACATAATATGCGGGCTTCCGCTCGCGCGATTCTTCTCAAGGCATATTCGCTGGGTTCATAGTCGGGTCCCAATTTGCTTCGTAGTAGTTCCACGAATGCCCTTTGGGTGTCGGAAAGCGAAGCAAGCTCTGTCAGAGGCTCTGGTGTCACAGGTTGTGGTACTCCAGAGGGCGTACTGGTGATTTCTACCTCTCCATTGGCAGGAGTAGGTTCTGACTCACTGGCCTTCATGGTCATTGTATGATACCATAATCAAGATGAAAATTCAAATAATCACCCTTTTTCCGGATATGTTTACCGGTGTACTTGGCAGTAGTATGTTATGGAAGGCGAGTGACCGCGGTATCGTACAGTATGAGTTTATAAACCTGCGCGATTTTGGACTCGGGCCACGCAAGCAAGTAGATGACACACCTTACGGCGGCGGTGACGGGATGTTGCTGATGCCCGAGCCTTTAGTGGCTGCTATCGAGTTTGCTAAGGCCAAAGACCCCGATGCTACTGTCATCCTCCCGACGCCACGCGGCAACACCTATAAGCAGTCAACTGCGAAGCGCTTAGCTGCTGATGCGAAAGGGCTTATCATCATTTGTCCCCGCTATGAAGGATATGATGAGCGCGTCACCAAATGGGTCGATGAACAGTATTCTATTGGAAATTATGTACTTACCGGAGGAGAACTGCCGGCGATGAT
>JAQGGU010000019.1 GCA_028289265.1 Candidatus Saccharimonadota bacterium
CATTCCGCTAATCCTGCTGACATTCTGGATCGGCCGCCGCTACGAACTCTTGTCTATCCTCAAAAGTATCGAGCAAAGTACCTCGAACGACTATTAGTCTCTAGTAAGATAGAGCTGAAATTTGCTATAATTATTTAGATATGTCAAAAAATATTAAAGTTTATGTCGGGATGTCCGGCGGTGTTGATAGTTCTGTTACGGCCGCGCTCTTAAAAGAGCAGGGTTATGACGTTACAGGAGTCTACATGAAAAACTGGAGCCAGGATCTTCCCGGCTTTGAGTGTCCCTGGAAAGAAGACTTCCAGGATGCGAAGCGTGTCGCCGTGCAGCTCGATATTCCTTTCAAGATGTATGACTTTGAGACTGAATACCGGGAACGGGTGGTCGACTACATGCTTGACGGGTATAAGGCGGGGATAACGCCGAACCCGGACATCATGTGCAACCAGGAGGTGAAGTTTAAGCTTTTCCTGGAAACTGCTCTCGCGGACGGAGCCGACATGATTGCTACTGGCCACTACGCCCGTATCTCGGACGGCTTGCTCCTGACCGGTATTGATGGCAATAAAGACCAGAGCTACTTCCTCTACCGCGTGACTGATAATGCCTTGAAGCAAAGTCTCATGCCAATAGGCGAATATGAAAAGCCTAGCGTCCGGGAGCTTGCTAAGAAATTTGGTTTAGCGACAGCGGAGAAAAAGGATAGCCAGGGAATCTGCTTTGTCGGAAAAGTAGGCATCAAGGAATTCCTGCAGCAGTTTGTGACGACAGAGCCGGGTGCTATTGTCGATGCTAATGGCACGGTGATCGGTGAGCATGACGGTGCACTTTTCTATACGATCGGGCAGCGACATGGCCTGAATGTAGGCGGGGGATTGCCATATTACGTCGTCGGCAAGAATATGGCGAAGAATGAAGTCTATGTCACGACAGACCTCCAGGATCCAAAGCTTTGGACATCTGAACTGACTATCACGAGTCCGCACTGGATCAACCAGCCTCCCGAAGAGGGCGCTACTTATGGGGTACGCACGAGGTACAGAGCGCCACTGGTAACGTGCACTATCAAAAAAGACGGTGATAACTGGCGTATTCTCATGGACGAAGAAGTACGCGCCCTGACGCCTGGCCAGTCAGCAGTTTTGTATGAGCAGCATGGCGACAAAGGTAGTTACCGCGTAGTTGGCGGCGGCATCGTCATCTAACCAGGGGTTTATTCAGCCTCGACAGCTTCACCTGCAATTGGCTGGAGTTGTATAAGTTCTGTTACGGGTATCGCATAAGGATCCGTCATTTCTAAGGTAACTGTTTCGGAGCAGTGGTCCGAGGCGGTACCGCCTCCGCGGCGAGCGTTTTCAGTAGGCCATTTTGTATTAGTAACTATTATGTCAAAACGTTGGCCATTCGAAGGAAAACTTGAAGCGCTTGCTATTTCTTCTTCGCCCTCCAGTGTGTCACTGAAGGAATGGGTCAGGATTTTATACACTTCAGAGGACGTGCTCTGGTTCATGTCTCCGCCTAAAAGGATTGCTTCATCGTCATGGGGTATATCGGTAAGGATTTCCTGGATAGCAGTAGCCTGGGCGATCCGTATCTTTTCATTCCTGTCACCCTGCATGCCCATTCGCTCGTTCGTCAGATGTGTACTAGCGACTATGAATTCTTCGCCGTTTGGCGACACCAGTCTGGCCGTAAGTAACCCGCGAGCTTCGACTCCTTCTGATGGCAACCAATATGACCTGAAGCTATTAATCTTTAAGTGCGTAAGGATGGCATTGCCAAAAACTTCATCATCTTTATGTATCGTCCAGCCTTCGACGGCTTGCATCCCTAGATTTTCTGACAGTACCTCAAGATCCTCAGGAGTTACTTCCTGGAGTAATATAACATCGCTGCCGGTTTGTGCTAGTTCGCTGCTCACCGCACTGATATCGAACTCACCACGCTTGATGTTATATGTAGTGACGGTCAGTGATGAGGGAGATTGTTCAGTATGTGGTTCAAGATTTGGGCAGGCATTCGCCTCTTGAAAATTACGGAATATCGTATTGAGTGCTTCATTTTGCAGGTTGATACTCGCAAATCCATTCTGTGCTTTGAGCGCGTCGTCGATTAGCCCTTCTGCCTGATATTCCGACATATCCGGTTTGAAACCATGTCCTACTACAGCCCCAGATCCTGAAAGGATGGCGAGGGTAAGGGCACTATAACCAACACCTCTCAATACTGGACGGGGATGTAGGACAATTTTATTTTGTCTGTACCGGCGATATCCAGCGGCGACCATTTCATTTGTTGCGAGGCCCAAGAGAACGCCGCTGCCTATTCCTATGGCTGCCTTTTTGGCGAATGTATTTATTAACTGCTCAGAGCCTGCCCGAGCTTCAGCTTCAAGGCTCTGGGCATATATAAACCGCCCGTGGATTGCTGCTTCGACGTTACTTACGGCAGGGTATGCTTTTATATCAACACCTATCGGCAGTGGATCGAGAAACTTGGGAAAGGTGATGCTCGTTAATGGAGGGTCGGAATATGCCGAATCTTGCAATATTACCTCGGCATAGAGCTCTTCATCAAAGCCTACGTCCGTACTGGCTTCAACCCGCATGCCATCAACTTCTACTGATTGTTCGGCGCCATGAAGGGCGAGCCATAGCCCGGCATACGCACCGGCTAGTGGCAGCCCGACACGTCCTGCCAGACGTCCGATGCTGCATGCGGCACGTTTGAAAACCTCATGCGATCGTACCGGGCCCGGCCCAAGTTGGTTGCCGTCCGGCATGGTGTCGGGAGTAGTCTCGGCTGCTAGGGTGGCCGAGCAAGCTTGGGCGGCTTCCATATTGAAACCTATTGTATACGCTCCGCACAATAAGTACAGTCAGCTAATAGTTTAGCTTATACGGCGTATGGGTGAAGGCTGGTGCCGGTATTGGTTGACCTTATAGAGCATGACTAATGTACCGCCAATCAGGAACGGCCACGACACGTTGTCTACCAGGCCAAGGCCAGGTAACAGAAAGTCATCCAGAACTGTAATCCCGGTGGCGATCGGCAGGAATCTGACGGCAAACCGCCGCAGCATCGTTTTGGCGTGCGGGTCACTCAGGTACAGCCGGAAGCCTTCTTTCCAGCTCAGCGGTAACTGCCGGGCGGAACCTGTCGCGGAACTACTATTATCATTCATATCAAACTCCAGTTTTTCATGTGTACTTTATCTACGATACGGGACGCAGGCAGGGGCGTCAGTAAAATCTTTTATGGCTAGCCTCAACTGATGAGGAAGTCCGCATCTCTGTTACAATAGTACGCATGACAGCACAAGAAATACGCAATAAATACCTTGAGTTCTACAAGGAACGCGGCCACGCCGTGATTCACCGCGCACCGCTGGTACCGCAAAATGACCCGACTACTTTGTTTACCGGTTCCGGTATGCAGCCGCTGCTGCCATACTTGCTGGGCCAGGAGCACCCAGAGGGTGTGCGTCTTGTCGACAGCCAGACAAGCTTCAGGGCGCAGGATATCGAAGAAGTTGGCGACAACCGTCACACGACATTCTTTGAGATGCTCGGCAACTGGAGCTTAGGCGACTACTTCAAGAAAGAACAGTTGCCGTGGATGTTCGAGTTTATGATCGATGTGGTGGGACTCGACATCAACAAATTCTACGTCACGGCATTTATAGGCGATGAAAAATTCAATATCCCCAAAGATAATGAGAGCGGGGAAATCTGGAAGCAGCTATTTTCCAGCAAAGGAATCGAAGCTGGCGAAGTAGAGGTCGGCTCAGAAGAAAATGGCTACAAGGTGGGCACTCCTGAAGGCGCGCGTATCTTTTATTATGACGCCAGCAAGAACTGGTGGTGCCGCGGTGGCAAGATTGGTGACATGCCTGAGGGCGAGCCGGGCGGTCCGGATAGCGAGATGTTTTACCGCTTTGATGATAGCCCCCACACCGACCTTGAAAAGAAAGACTACGGCGAACTCTGTCACCCCAACTGTGACTGTGGGCGCTTCATGGAGATTGGCAACAATGTCTTCATGGAATATGTGAAGCGCGAGAATGGCTTTGAGAAGCTACCAAAGCAGAACGTGGACCAAGGCGCTGGCCTGGAGCGCATTGCTGCTGCCGCCCTTGATAACCCTGACGTGTTCCGCATCAGTGTCCTGTGGCCCATTATTGCAAAGCTTGAAACTCTCAGCGGCAAGGCCTACGACAGCCACACGAATAGTATGCGCGTCATCGCCGATCACTTGCGCGGCGCGACTTTCCTTGCCGTAGACGGAGTAGTGCCAAGCAACAAGGCGCAGGGTTATGTTATGCGTAGGCTTATGCGCCGCGCTATCCGCTTTGCCTTCGACTTGGGTATCGAGCAGAACTTCCTTGAGCAGGTCGTTCCGGTGATTGCCGATATGTACCACGAAGATTACCCCGAAGTAGCTGCAAACCGCGACAAAGTCATCGAAGTATTGGTCAAAGAGGAGAAAGCTTTCCGCCAAACACTCCGCAAGGGTCTTGCTATGATGCAGAAGCTGGCTGCCAGCGGCTTAACCGGAGAAGAAATCTTTACGCTCTATGATACCTACGGTTTCCCAGTAGAACTCTCAACAGAAGAAGCATTCAAGCAAAATATAGCCTTATCCGACAATTGGCGAGAGGGGTTTGAATCTAAGATGACCGAGCAGCGCCAGCGCTCACAGACGGCGGCTAAAGGTACTTTCAAGGGCGGCCTCGGCGGTCAGA
>JAQGGU010000025.1 GCA_028289265.1 Candidatus Saccharimonadota bacterium
GGTACGAATGACTACCGGCTGGAATTTGACGCGGAAGGTATCACCTGGACCCTGGTAGCCATCCTACCAGGACTGATGCATGAGGATGATCTGCAACATGCACTAATCAAGGTGGCGCAGAGGCGGAGGACACGAAAATGAGCGGACCGCGCAACACAACCCCCCGCGCGCCAAAGGGGTTACTGCATGGCCGCGGCCTGAACGCGGAAGAAGCGAACATCATGCATATCGACCTGAATTCGTGCTTCGCGACAGTAGAGCAGCAAGCGCACCCTAGCCTGCGCGGCCGGCCGCTTGGTATCACTAACCGGCTCAGCCCCCGCTGCTGCGTGATCGCCTGTTCGTATGAAGCCAAGGCTTTGGGGATAAAAGTCGGGACGGCGCTCGATGAGGCTAAGGCGATTTGTCCGGAATTTATTATGCTGCAATCGGACCCGCCGAAGTACCATCACGTATACAAGAAGCTGGTGGCGATCATGCAGAGCTACTCGCCGAAGGTTCAGATGAAATCGATTGACGAGGGCATCATCGACTTCCACGGTACCCGTGAGCATATCAACACCCGAAGCCTTGAAGAAATCGGCGAGGAGATAAAAGGGCGGCTCCGCACCGAGGTCGGTAGCTGGATGAAGTGCAACATCGGTATCGCCCCGAACCGCTTTCTCGCCAAACTGGCGGCCGGACTCCACAAACCGGATGGCATGGACCGCATTGACCACAAGAATCTCCGCCAGGTATTATCCGGACTTAAGCTGACCGACCTGCCGGGTATTGCCGAGCACTATGAGGCACGCCTTAACGCGGCGGGAATATTTACCCCCTTGGAATTTTTGGATACCTCAAGCGATGCGCTCAGGCGGTTCGTCTTCCATAGTATCAATGGCGAGCATTGGTATAACCGTCTGCACGGCTGGGAGGCGGACGACTTCGAGACCAAGATCGGTAACGTCGGCAGGCAGTTTGTCATGGATAAGAGTACGAACAACGAAAGTATCTTACTTCCCCGCTTCCATTATTTGTGTCAGACGACCGGCATGAAGCTGCGCTTCAATAATGTCGATGCCCGGGGCATCATGGTATGGGCCGACTTCCAGAATGGCGAAAGCTTCGCCTTACGCAAGATGTATAAGAGTACTTTTTATACTGACCAGGAGGTGTACCGCAGGGCGCTATACCTCTTTAACCAGCGTCCGAAGCATATGATTGTTACGCGCATCGGTGTCACCTGCTATCAGCTGACGCCGAGTACCCGGGCGCAGGCAAGCCTGCTGGAAGATATCAATAAAGCCGAATGGTTGACGACAGCGATAGATGATATCAACGAGAAGTACGGGAGCTTTACCGTCAGTTATGGCACGGCGCTTGAGGGCAAAAACGTTGTCAAGCAAAAGATTCCATTTGGCAGCACGCAGTATTTCGAACTGCTTCTAAACCGCGCCTAGGCAGGTCGAGAAGGAATGGGAAGACTCCTCCATGGCTCGACGGTCCCGCTTGGCGTACCGGGACGTGGCAGGGTCATGGCCTGCGTCTCGCTGGCCTGTTCCAGAAGATGATTGATGGCGTGGCCCGCTAATGTAGTGAAGACAGGGAGAATCTGGTACTGTGCTTCGATAGGGACCGTTGAGGCGGGATAGATGGCCTCCTCTAAGGGACTGTCGAGCAGTTCAGGAGCCGGCAATTTTTCAGGGTCTTCAATAACCTCTCTAAGGTACGACTGCAGTACCGCGAAGCTCGCTTGGCTGGCGCGTCGTATCGTTCTCCCATTGGCCATGCTATCCCATACCAGGGCGCCTCTAGCGGCGCTGGTTGTTTTAAGGAGTTGTTGGCTGGCCTGCAGGTGTACGCTAGCGTCGTGCCCTTTCGTATACTCGTCTCTGAAAACACGAAATTGATGCCATTTGTTTATAATTTCACTGCCCATAATATGTTCAACACTCGCTTGAGGATGAGCACCGTGGGTCTGTAGGTTCTTATCAAACTGATAAGTGTGCTCGCCATGAAGCCATTCGGAGACTAAATTTGCGGCTGTTGCGATAGTCCTGGACATTGTTATGTATTTTCAATGTCTGTTATGGGGTTAACAGGTCTATCAAGGTTTGTTTCGGATAAAGAAAGTGCCGTTGCGGTGGCAATAATTCCTGCTACCTCAGGACAATGCGGGCGGGCAATAGGAATCGGATTGCCGGAGCGCACGACTTCGGCGGTTATGCGAAGACGGTTATGGCGAGCTTTGGCGTCAGTAGGACCGTCCCGGAGGTGGTTAGGAAGTACGTCCATGTTAATACAATTATACCATAAGTGTTAGTGCTTAGCAATTAAAATTCTTACACTGCTTACGCTTCAGTGGAGGCGTGAGTAATAGGAGGTATCTCTAATGCGTTGTTAGACTCGTTCCAGGGGCCAAACGTGGCAAGTTGCCGGACTTTTAGAAGACGGAGTTCCACATACGGGACCAGAGTGTCGGGCCGTTGCCCGGTAAGTCGACGGAAGGCTCGGCGGTGGCTAGTATGGGATTGTTCTGCGGGGTGACATTGCCGCCAGGGTCAGGGCTGATCTGCCTGCCTACGACGACCAGGCGCTTGAGGCTGGTGCCTGGTGGGTCACAGGTGATGAGCGTAGCAGTCGCGGTTTCATTCGGCACTGGCCCGAGGACGCCGACTTCGGTGGGTTCGACCACGCGCCTACTGATGACTTCGTACGCATACGCCTTGCCCTCGTATGTCAGGTAAAAAGTGTCGCCTTCGACGAGCTTGTGTAGCAATACGAACGCAAACTTATACTTACCGGAATTGAAGATATTGTTACTACTGTGACCAAAGAATGCGGCATTGCCTGCCTGCCCGGGCCGTACAGTGGACGGATAATGCACGATGCCATTGTCGAGGGCCGTCTCAATGGCCTTGTTGTCAGTGGTTGTCTGAGTATAATCCGTGGGTATCTCGACATTGATCTTCGGAATGAGGACTTTGGGAGTCTCCCCTACTACCGCGCTGGCGGTGTCGACGATGACGGGTGTCTCAGAGGCTTGCCGGCTGGGCTGGATGAACGGCGAAATGAGTACTTCGTTGAAAAAGCCGAATAAAAATATGAAAACGACGACGGCGCCGGACGCCAGGCCGAAAGCCAATGATTTCAGGTGGTCTTTGGTTTGCAGCGTGCCTCGAACGCTAACGGTGTCCTGAATACGTTTCTTTATATCTGCGACTGAAGGGCGCGGCGCAACTTGCTTTGTTTCCTGGGGGATGGCTGGGGTAAAATCAGCGGTAGTGACAGTCGGTTGCGAGGTTGCAGGCATGTGCTGCGGAGTTATCGCTGGTTGTGGCTGTGTCGGGGTGACGATAGCGGCTGCTGTTTGGTCGCGTTGCTGCATATGCTGCTGGAACGGCGTACTAGCCTGGTTAGTAGCATAGAATTCCTGCCAGACTTCATGCTTTTCGCCGTCTGGCAGATTCACGTAATATTCATGCCATGCATTTTGTATCTCAGCCCAGCTGCGCCCCGAGGTGCTGAGTGACTGCATGTACTGTTGGTGTCTGGATAGAGGCGCCTGTAAAACGGCGACTTCCTCTGCTTCCTGCTTGGCATTGGGCTCGTCAGCATATATAGCGGCCAGCTTTTGGCGGACAATATTAGCGGCGGCTTCGCGGTCAGCATCCGGGGTGCGTGGCGGTGTATTACTCGTGCGTAAGTAATCGGGAAGTTGCGAGTCGTTAGTGGGGTTTGGTGGTACGAATGAATCTTGCATAATCAAAGGGTAGGTTGCCCTAGCTCACTACATATAAGTATAGTACAATACACCGGTATTCGCTCATTTTAACAGGAGCGGATTTCTGTACTTTTATTGACATTTTGTGCCACGATGGTGGAATTGGCAGACACCAAGCCTACGGCTTGTAAGGTTCTTTTGGGGGGCGAGTGGCGGAACTGGTATACGCGCACGACTCAAAATCGTGTTCCTTCGGGATTGAGGGTTCGATTCCCTCCTCGCCCACCAAAAGCTCCTTACTGTTGTGCTGGTTCAAAAGCAAAGTGTAAAGTGAAATATCTTTTGTTCGCTCAAGACACTTCGCTTGTGTCTACAAAAAGTGCTGGCAGCACATTTTGGGCATCGCGGTATCGAATGTCAACAATAACTAGCGCGCTCCGTATCGTTCAAGCTTGATAAGACTGATATGGGTTCTATCACGGTTATGGTTAAATACTGACATGGACTACACTGAACAATTAAAGAATTACATCAAGGACCAGCTTGGCGCTGGTCTGTCGCCTGATGAGATAGTGGCGCAGCTTGTAAACGCAGGCTGGCCACAAGAGTATGTTCACCAAGGTTTTCAGGCAGTCCAGGCCGAAGTTGTACCCAGCACTTACCCGGCGACCGCTCAGGCTCCTACGCAGCGCACGCAGCCGGCGCCGCAGACTGAAGCGGCCGGCAGTGGGCGCATACTCCCCCTGCTGAAGTAGTGGCGCCTCAGGCAAACGGGCAAAAACGCGGCAGGATACGCACCGGCTGGATGCTTTTTAGGCAGAGCTTCTCGGTCCTCATCGGTAATAAATACTTGCTTCGCTATCTCCTTATGACAGGCCTCTGGGTGCTGCTTATTACCGTAGCAATGGTCGGACTCTACCTGTTTATCGACTGGAAGAGCCCTAAGACTTACTCCGTAGACAAAAATAGCGGACGTGAGTTCACTAGCCTACTCGGGTTCGGCATGCTTTTTATCAATTATATACTGGTGTACTTTGTCATAAATTTCTATGCGGCCGGTCTGACGGCCAACGTGCTGGACATATTCCAAGGACAGCGGCGTCCATACCAGATATATATAGGTGTGGCGCGTAAAAAAGCCCCTACGCTGTTCTTTTATTCGGCGATAGCCGCGACTGTCGGCGTACTACTCCAGTACATCGCCGAGCGCGTAAGGTGGGTCGGCTGGCTTATCAGTTGGTTTCTCGGCACTTTGTGGTCGCTCGGTACGCTGTTTGTCGTGCCAATAATTATCACCTCCGAGAGTGGAGCGCCGACAGCCATCAAGCAGTCAGTGAAGTTTTTCAAAACAACCTGGGGAGAGAATATAACCGCCAAAGTAACCGTCAATTTTCCCCTGTTTTTGATTCAATTGTCGCTGATGGCGGTATTTATCCCGCTGGCATTTTTCCTGACGGCGATTACAGGGCATATAGAAGTGTTTATCGGGGTCTTTATCGTGTATATTCTGTGTAGCCTGACGGTAGCAGTAATCGGTTCGTTCGCTAACAGCCTGATCAATATCGCTTTGTTCTACTTCGCCGCGTACCGCCAGGTGCCGCCAGCATTCAGCGCCGACCTTCTGAACTCCATATTTGTTCCCCGCAAACCCAATCGTTTGCTCCAAAAACTACGCGGCTAGATCACTTAATGCCCGGCGCTAAAAGACGGTGTATGTACTGTCCTTTACGGACATGCTAGCTATCTTTTAGTTTTTTG
>JAQGGU010000042.1 GCA_028289265.1 Candidatus Saccharimonadota bacterium
CGAGGCGTCTGATTAGCAGAGTATAAATCACTCCAACTTAATAGGTTTTATAGAGCGATACTTGAAAGCGTAGCCCTATTTTGCTACAATCGTCAGAGTTCAAGCTATATATGGTCTCATCGTCTAACGGTTAGGACACCAGGTTTTCATCCTGGCAATCGGAGTTCGATTCTCCGTGAGATCACCACGCAAAAAGCTCAGCTAAAAGGCTGGGCTTTTTTCGTGCTCCTCTCAGCGGGGAACGAACTCCGATTGCCGTACTCCGCAGGAGTGGCAATTGGAGTTCGCTAGGCAAAGTCGCGCACAGGAATTTATTCCGAGCACGACTGCAGCATCTATGGCTGCTTGCCAGCCATATTCTCCGTGAGATCACCAAAGTAAAACACCCACCATTGCGTGGGTGTTTTACTTTGGCAACGTAGAACGAACTCCTATTGCCGTACGGCGCAGCCGGGGCAATCGAGTTCGCTGATGACGGCGCTTATTTTCTGTGCTTATTTAGGGCTTCAGCGACGATGCGGCGCATTTCCTTCGCATCTTCTACAATAGGCGCACACTGCTTGATTATCGGCATGATCGTATCGAGGAAACGTATGACTTGGGAGTTTTCTTGCTGGACGCCCCGGAATACTTCCATCTTGGGGCCGGTGCAATCTGCTATCAGTTTAATGCGTAACCTTGTGAAGGCTGCGAGTTTTGCCATATCCTGATCGGTCAATCCCGAAAGATCTGGAACTTTTACAAGCTCAGGATCAAAAACAGATGCATCTAAGCTATCCCCTAGCTGTTCGATCATCTCGGTAACCGCTATACGTACTAACTGCATATCTTCAAGAGTCGGTGTTGCGGTGTAATCTTCAACTTTTTCGGTGTGTTGGAGGGGTCGACTAGTGCTATTGGCTACCGTGTGTATAGCCGGCATGGTAGTGTCCCTTAGTTCGTACGCTACTTCCTCATTCTTAATATAACGCGAATTCTTGCCTCGCTTTCCGTTATGCCGTAAAAGCTGTTGCCCGCTTGGGGTGACAAGGTGTTTATCCATCCATCCTTTTATGACTTGTATTTCAGTCTTTTCGAAAGGTATATGCGGAAAAGCAAGTTCCCATAATTGATATGGTGAGAGTTCTTCATCGATCTCTATCGATTGCAGGGCACGCAGTACTGCTATCCTGCGTTCCTTGTAGTCTCCGTAGATTGTGTCTGGAAAATGCTTTCCGTTCACAATGGTCGCCGTTGGCGTGATTGTAACCTTCACTGCATTTTTAGCTGCGACTCCGCTTTCTGCTTTAGATGGCTCTGCTTTTTTTGGAGTTGAGGCTACTGGACGTTTGGGATTGCCTGAAGCCACGGATAGCGAGACTGGCGGAGGAGAAATTGGTTCATCCTTGAGCGCCTCGGCTACTACAGTCGAGCCTAAACGGCGGGCAATCCGAAGCAACCGATAATCGGGGTGGCGCATTATCCGCTCTAGTTCACTTTCTGCTTGTTCCCCTGTGAGCAGACCGTTCGTAGTTAATGATTCAACTACTGCTATGTCTGCTTTTAGTTGCTTGTCTTGTAGGGCAACTTCACTTTGTACTCCCGGCTCCTGCAGACAGCCTGTAAGTGCTGTACGGGCGGCGGCGAGGGCTATCTCATAGGTAGGCTGCAACCGCTCGGAGGCAGCAGCCATATCATGGGCTATTGTGTCGTGTGTTTCTAGTAAGTTGTTCAGTTGTTGCAGGGGGCTCGTTTGTCCCGGTCGTTGCGGCATCATATTCGTTCACCTACTTCTTGTAATTTAAGCAACTATACATTATAGTGCAACTCCATGCAACACTGTTAGATAAGCTGCGAAGGATAATGTTATGACACTTGCGCACGGATCCGGTGAGAGCGGACTGTACCGTGACCTGTCGACACTTACAAACGACCGGTTAGTAGAAGAGATTATGGCGCATGCCCAGCGCGAAGATTGCCCCGCGCTACTGGCTGGGGAAACTTTGGCTGAAACGGCTGAAGCCGCTGAATACCATCTCCGAATTCAGCGTGTTCAGTCGCTAGAAGAGTACCAGGCGGGATCCGTAGCCGCCCGTATCCTTGTTGCCGCCGCTGAGCATTACACAAAAGATAGCGACAGAATTCAGCAGTTCGATACATTAGATGAACTGGTTACAAGGAAGAAGACGGCTGTTGTCCGGACCGACACCTTGAACGATCTTCATCTTACCAAGCCAGAGCAGGTTCTCTTCCTCAGGGCGGTACTGATAGCAACAACGGCCAGGGAATGGGAAGCTCAAAAAGGTGGAAAATCGTTCAGCGTCCATCAAGCAAGAGTCCAGCAGAAAGCACTATTTGCTTTGAGGCATTTGGCGACGAACCTCGTCTATGTTGGCGAGACCTCCGATGAAGCATCGGTTGATAAGTTTGCTGCAGCGTATGCATCAAACTATTTGGCACGCTCAGTGGTGCGCGAGCTGCACGCTCAGGGAAGAACATCACACTCAACAACTTCGATTGATGCTGCCCTGAGCATACCGATAGCTTTCGGTCAGTTAGTGAGCGGTAATCAGCAAGACGTCGTCTCGGTATTCCCTTCGGCTGAAAAGATAGATTCTGGCAATGAAAACCTTGGTTTTAAACCAGTGTATCCGATTGATATCGATGAGGAACGCCTGGCGCGGCTGCGGAATATGCAGATGACTTTTGGCGGTCCGTACACCGAGTTTCGCTACTATGACACTATCAAACCGTTTGCTCAGAAAAGTGAAGGACATCCAAACGGGGAGGAGGGTGAGCCGGCCCCTAGTCCCGAGGATGAACCCAAAGAAGATTACAACTACCTGGTGCTTGAAATTGTCCACCCTGACCACAATGATGTCATGAAAACACATGTCGTAGCTGACCATCCTGAAAAGGGTAATGCGTGCTATGCTCTGCGCGAAGAAGTGCTTGATGAATGGGAGCGTTTACTGGGTATTCGGCTGAGTTGGCGCGATGTATTCACGCAGTCGCGGGCAACTGCGCAGCAGCTAGGAGCTCGGGCTTTTCATCACAATAAAGGCTCGAATGTCGAAGCAAGGGTACATAAATATCTGCGGCAAGACCCGGGTGCATTGATACATGAAACATTCGCACGGATTTTCGATAGAGAAGCGGATTTGTTTGACGATGCAATGGATCCGACCGGCAAAAACCGTATGCCGGCTGTCCTTATTGCCCAAATTCGTGGATCATCGGTACTCAAGGAGCGTTGGACAGCCATTCGCCAATATGGTTATGCTGATTTGCACCGGCACGAGGCAGCCGTAGAGCGGGCCCTTGGTAGCGCTGAGAGACCGCGGGAGCGAAGTATAAGCTTAGCGGCTCGAGCTGCTGAAATCTTTGCAAAGATAATCGAAGACGACTCCCTTGAACTACGATAAAAAGGCGACGCGAAACCAGGGTTCGATAGCGACTCAAGCTCGCAGAAGCTTGCTCCGGTAGCCATATCGCCATTAGGAAAGTTACTCCAGGAAATAAGTCTTGTCGCTAAAAAAGTGGCCAGTGGTGTGTTTCGCACTCAAGTCCGCCAGATCCGCCATACTTGGCAGCATGTCCGGCTGGGTGAAGTCAGGGCTATCCGACTCGGTCCAGAAATTTTCTCCGGTTTCATCGGTCGAGTTCTCTAAGCCGTTATCAGCAATAGTAGCGGTAAGCAGGGTAAAACTCGTAAAACTTTCCAGCTTATTGTCCAAAAATATCCGGGCTAGTCCGCTGCCAGCCACATGGAATTCGCCGGTCAGCCCGGTTCGGCGCTTCAGTATTTGAGCGGCAGTTGTTTCTAACGGCTCGGCTGCTATCGGCTCGCCATGCAGGAAGCCGATTTTGCCGTACATGGGATGGACCAAACGTTTGCGTAGCAG
>JAQGGU010000101.1 GCA_028289265.1 Candidatus Saccharimonadota bacterium
GCAGCCAACAGTTGACCACGTCGTGGTACTGTATAGCCTCGATTTAGCAAAAGTGTACCGCATCCAGCCAGTAACCCGTGATATTAGTGGCAATACAACTTACGGCGGCAAGCTTGCGACTGTTACGCCAGATCGACAGCAGAGTCCTTTGGATGTCGTGCTCGATACATTACAAAGGATCTTCAGGTTCTAAAAATGGCAGATAACAATATACAAGTCGAATACCAGGTAAAAGCACCGATCATTGAAACGGTGGGCGTATCCAAGATGTTCCATATCGGTGAGGATATCATTAGTTCTGTATCAGACGTCTCCATGCAGGTAGGGTACGGAGATTTTACTATCATTTTTGGTCCTTCCGGCGCCGGTAAATCGACACTCATGAATATCCTGATGGGTCTGGAAAAGCCTGACTTGGGCGAAGTCTTCCTGAAAGGAAGCTCACTCTACGAATATAGCGAGGAAGAACGCACGGTCATCAGGCGCAAAAAAATCAGCTATCTCCCTCCGGTTCAATACTGGCTGGAATACATGAGCATGGTAGATAATGTTGCTTTGCCACTCATATTCCTCGGACAGAGCCAGAAGCAGGCTAGGGAGAAAGCTACTGAAATGCTGGTCACGGTTGGATTAAAAGATCGTTTGAAGTACCGCCCCGATGAGTTGTCTTCAGGCCAGCAACAGAAGGCTGCCCTAGCGCGTGCGCTCATTAAGGAACCATGGATAATGTTTGCCGATGAGCCGACAGCTCACCTTGATACGCGTTCTGTCGAAGAGCTTACTCAGATCATGCTAGCCGCCGGAAAGAAGATGGGTATTACTATTATCATGGTCACGCACGACCTGGAGTTCCTTAAGCTGTCCAAAAAATGGTTGCTGATGCGCGACGGACGACTTTGGGACATCAAAGACCGCCATAGTCCGTTTACAGACGTTCGTGAAGCAATGGCGTATGTGGATAACCAACCAAAGGGTAAGGCCTGATGCAACGTTTTCTAATACGGTTGGCACTGCAGAATGTCTTCAAGAGGCGTCTGAGGGCCTTCCTGACTATTGGCGGCGTCGCCATGAGCACTACGGTGATGGTGCTACTATTCGGTTTGAGCTCGGGCCTGGAGAATATGGTGACGGCCCAGATAGATAAAACGGCCCAGCGCAACGTGATTACGGTAGGTTCAAAAAATACCAAAGTGCTCAAGATAAATGACAAGGCAGTCACCCGTTTTCAATCGATAAGCGGGGTTACTTCCGTTGATAAGAGTATCAGTTTGTCGGGACAGGTAACATATAACGGCATTTCGCTGACTATACCTGTGTACGGGGTCACGAGCGGTTATTTCCAAGCCGCGCCCATCACGAAAGTAGCTGGTGAAGTCGAAGGTAAACTCAGTGGCGAAAGCCGGGCGATCGTGCTCAGTAGCAGCGCGCTAAAGGCATTCAACCTCGATAACAGTGTCGTAGGTAAAAAAGTAAATCTGGCACTCACCATCAACCAGGATAACGATTCGGACCAGACAGAATTTACCCGCCAAGTGACTGCCAGGGACTTTGTGGTCGCCGGCGTTATCGATAAGGGGACGAGCCTGGTAGGGTATATGCCGGCCGAATTTTTGATCAAACAGGGGGTCGATAATTATTCGGAAGCAGTCGTACGGGTTGCTTATCCTGAAAAAGTTCCTGTCATCCGGGAATCAATAGAGCAGTTAGGCTACCAAACGACGAATGTGCAGGACTCGATCAATCAGGTTGAGCGCATATTTAAGATTATCAGCAGCATTTTAATCGTATTTGCGATTATTACCACGCTCATCACTGTGTTCGGCACCGTGAACACTATAACGATTGAACTGGTAGAAGCGACGAAGCAGATCGGGTTCTTGCGCATATTCGGTATTAAATCATCCGATGTCGGGCGGTTGTTTATGATCCAATCGATAATACTAGCGGTTTCCGGCGTGATTATCGGCGTCGTTTTCGGTGTTATCGCCGGTATATTGACCAATGGGGCGATCAAGGCGGCCGCCGCCCAAGGACCGACGCTGAGCGACGGTTCAATCTATGCCTACCAAATACCGGTGTGGCAGATTATAATAATGGTTATGCTGGCAGTAATACTAGGGTGGGCCATTGGGTTATTACCGGCCAAGCGAGCCGTCACTATTAATCCCCTCGAGGCATTGAAGTCGTGATCGATAATCCGCTAATCATTGCGGCCGTCGTAGTCGCAGCTTTGCTGGTACTCGGGATGGGCATAGCCCTGTATAGCTTGCAGCGTAGTTTGGCGAAGCTGCATGCCTCATTCGCCAAACTCGGCTATGCCAACCGGGAGGATGCCAAGAAGTACTTCGAGGAGACCGCCGAGAGAGTCGCGGAGATGAACAAGTCCTTTTATCAACAGCATCAGAAGATGATAGAAGATGGCGTTCGCAAAGTACTCAGTGAAAGCAGTCTGGTGGTTGAAGAGACGCTGCTTAAGGCGCATCAGGATTCGGGTGAAATCATCATCAAGGCGCAACAAGAAGGCCAACAGATCCTGGAATCAACCCGCAAGAATGCCGAGCTCTACTATGACCGCGCCATTGATGAGGCCGTTGATACGCTCCAGTGGACGCTCGAGCAATATCTTATGGGCCACATGGATATCAAACAACATGAAGAAGTTATTACCAAACTAGTAAGTACATACGTCAATGAACGAAGACCTAAATAGCATCCTCCAAAAATTAAGTAACTACACCCAAAATTATGCCATTGGGCAGATTATTGCAGAGTTGCATGTCGTAGTGGAGCGCCTTGAGTTCGTAAAATTCAAGCCCGGCCACAAAGATTCCCACGAGGAGCTTCTTTCACAGATCGCTTACCTGCTCGACCGTGATCTCTCTCCAGGTATCCTGGAATTTGTACGTGAATTGATTGAGGAAGAATCGCTCGAAGTGTTGATCGGGGATAACGGCCGTACCTTCACCGGATACGTGGAAGCATATTTTTCCGAGAAAAAACAAGTTATTTTTAGGACTGCCGTTCATATGAGCAAACCAGTCGAGCGCTTAGTCCAGGCAAAACTTATGGATATCTTCCCCGTGAGTAGCCGTATAGTATTCGAGGTAGACCCTTCGATTGGCGCGGGGTTCATGCTGGTTGATAATGGTAATGCAGTTGCCGATTATAGCTTAAGAACTAAGGTGGTAAAATTGATTGAGCGACGTATAAGGGAACACGTAGTAAGATAATGGAATCAAAAAGCGCATCAGCCATTGAAGCAGTCGGTCGTATTGAGTCCGTGACTAACGAGATTTGTATCGTTAAGGGTCTACTTGATGTAGCGTTGAATAATCTTGTAGAGTTCTCGTCTGGCGGCCAGGGTATCGTACTTGGTTTTACGACTGATTACGCTCAGGTCATTATCTTGAGCGAATATAACAAGTTGAAAAAGGGTGATCTCGTTAAGGTCGTCGACGATAGCGTCAAGGTGCCGGTGACGGGACGGCTCCTCGGCCGGGTAATTAACCCGCTTGGTAAACCTCTCGATGGGCTTGGTGATGTAATGACGGATGAAAAGCGGGTCATTGAAAGCGATGCAAAGCCGATTTATCAAAGGGCAATCATCAATAGACCGTTCCGTACGGGCTATATGCTGATTGATACGCAAATCCCTATCGGCCTCGGCCAACGCGAACTATTACTGGGCGAAAGGAAGGTCGGTAATGATGACGTGGCGATCGACATCATCTGCAATCAAGCCAAGAATAATACAGGCGTCGTTTGTGTCTACGTGGCAATCGATGCAGAGACAGCCGCAACCAAACGACGGATTGAACGCCTGCAGGAAACTGGCGCCCTTAAAAACACGGTAGTTGTCGTCGGACGTACTTCGGAATCGGCGTCACTCAACTATATTGCTCCGATGACCGGGGTAACGATTGCAGAATGGTTTGCCGCACAGAACCGTGACGTGCTCATAGTATTCGATAACCTGACGCGCCATGCCAAAGTCTACCGCCAATTATCGCTCCTGCTTAACCGGCCGGCGTCCAGAGAGGCTTACCCCGGTGATATCTTCTACTTGCATTCACGTCTACTTGAGCGCTGCGGGGCGTTCAATGAAAGTGCGGGCGGCGGGTCGATCACGGCTCTGCCGGTAGTTGAGACGCAGACAGAAGAAGCAACCGACTTTATTACCACCAATCTTATGTCGATTACCGATGGCCACTTGCTGTTCAAGCTCAACTTGTCCAACCGCGGTATGCAGCCGCCTATCGATAGCGGATTCTCCGTATCGCGTATTGGTGGCCGCGCTCAGGACCCAGTGCTCCGTGCCCTTTCAGTACAGCTCAAGCAAATCATAGTCGAGTACAGTGAGCTGGAGCGCTTTTTATCATTCGGTAATGATATGCGCCAGGATACCCGGGAGAAGATTGAACTTGGTCGGCGCGCTGAGAGTATGTTCTACCAGACGCACGATCAATGTTATTCTCCGGACCAACAAAATATTCTTGCTCAATTTGTCATTTCCAAGCGCGCACTCAAGTGGCCGAATGAACAGATGGAAGAAATTAAAGAGCACCTGCTGCATTTTGTAACCCAGGCGCCATACAACCAGATGGCGCGCAAAGCTGGGCTATCTCCCGACATCGCTACGGGGCTGCCGTACATCGAGGAAA
>JAQGGU010000112.1 GCA_028289265.1 Candidatus Saccharimonadota bacterium
TTTCCGTGCCTTATGGTCGTAAGCATCTCTATTACTACTTCTAGTCTATGTCTTCCATTCTGCTTTTTCAAGCCCCGTTTTCCACAGCGGACTGCCCAAAGTGCTTATTTTCTTCTATTATATAGAGTAATGGCAGAGCCCGACCTACACACCAAACCAAAACCGCTGGATCTTTTGTGGCATAAATATCTGCGCCGGCCGTACAAGCTGAGCACTTTTGACCACGGTGGCAGAGGTCCGGTAATCATCCTTCTGCATGGCCTCGCCTCCTCCTCGGCCAACTGGGAGCCACTACTGCCTCTTCTCAAAGACCATTACCACTGCATCAGTATCGACCTCGTGGGTTTCGGTGATTCCCCGAAGCCCCAGTGGTACAAGTACACCATGGAAGAACACATCCGCGACATTCACCGAACCATTAGTAGCCTCAAGCTAAGTGAACCATTCACTCTGGTCGGACATTCGCTGGGCGGGCTCATAGCCACGCGTTATGCCCGTATGCTGCCAGATCACGTCAGCCGGCTCGTACTCCTCAGCCCGCCAGTATACGGACCTCTTGATAGCATCCGCGACCGCAGCGCCCGGAGCCGTACTTCCATGTATTTGCGCGCTTATCGGTATCTCCGCACCAATAAAAAGGTAACACTCCAAAATTTCATCCGACTGAGCCGTATCATACCTCCATTGAAATTTTTGATTCTCAGTCCTGCTACATGGACACCGCTTATACGCTCGCTCGAACAGTGCATCGAGAATCAGACAATCATCGAGGATATCGTACATGTCAAAGCCCGGGTCGACATCTTTTTTGGTACGTTTGACGAGGTCGTAGTACCCTACAATGTCCGCCAGCTGGCGACAATTCGCGAGGTAACGCTCTACCCCCTAAAGGTCAACCACATGGTAGGTAAGCGCTACGCGCAGGCTGTCGCTAAAGTACTCGTCAGCACCTCAAGATCCATATAAATTACTACAAGATTTTTGACCATAATGTTGCCCGAACCAATCATAAACGGTAAAATATTAGGTATTAGCACGTAACTGAAAGGGGGTAATCATTGAAAAATCCTAAATCTAACGGGCAGGTCAACAGTAGTAGCGCATGCGAGGTACGTGCCTTCTAGCCTCCTTTCAAAACACTCTAGTTTTACTAGGGACATTCTAGAACTATGACCCGCCTCAAGTAGGTCAAATACCTTAGCCGCTTCCGATGCATCTCATCGAAGCGGCTTTTGTTATTTCTGCGGCCCGCTCAAACGGGCAATGAAATCATCAGAGGACATTTGAGCCAGCTGGCTTTGAAAATCGTGCAACGAAACAGCTAAAGTTTCCGCTTCACGCTGCTCTATCAACTTAAACGTAATCCCGGCAATAACATGAGCTGAGCGTAAATACTGGCGGCGCAAATCTATACGCGCGACACACCAACTTGATAGATTCTGCAGGCTTAGGCGCCCCTTAAAGTACTCATTCGACGTATCTAAAAGCTCATCCGCGGGCATCCCCTGATAGGCTCCACTAAAGCACTTGGCATCTATGTCAGGAGGATGACCAAGCAATTGAGTGCTTAGGTGCCGCGCCCATAAAAATGTGTCGTACGCGCTGCGAGGTTCGTGGATCTTCATGAAGCCTCCTGCCACCTTGGCAACGACCTCATTCGTCGTAGCTGCGATAAGCATGTTATTCTTCTCAAATTCAGGATCTCCAAAAACTAGTTGCGGAGCCCTCCGCCCCAGTTCCAGTTCGACCTGGCCCTTAAAATATGGCAGCTGACCCTGCAATGCCTGTTCAAGGCTAAAGACAGGCGGTTGGACATCTTCTGGTATAGGCGCTTCACTGGACATGACACTATTCTTGCATCTTTTTCCACTTTTGCAATAGAAAGTTAAATTACTTACGGAGTTATATCTAAAAATAAATTAGGCTATGGTAAGTAACGAGGAGAGCAAGTATGGCAAAACGTAGATTATTCATATATATGGCTGCTGCAAGCGGTTACATCGGTATCGGCCTGCTACTAGGCTACGCCCTCAGCGACCAGCTCACTAATACGCCGCTTTGGATTGGTATCGTGCTACTATTGCTCGGCTCAATTCTTCTGGGTATGTTTATCAGCGCCCGCGAAGCGCTCAACACACCTATCGACAGCAAGCCAAAAACATACGACGATAGTACTCCGCGCTAATTTTTAGCACCATCCGTTGCAAGGCTACGGCCTAACGTATGGGACTTTAGCCAGTCGGCAATCTCTTCTATTTTCGGATGTTCCAGCACTACGTACCACATGAGCGCCTCGCCCTCTTTGCGCCCAAAGCTGACTATCTTATCATTGCGCCCGAGATACAATACGGCTGCCAGTAGCGCCGTTCGCTTATTGCCGTCACGAAATACCACGCGGTTGACTATTGCATCCAGTAACGCGGCAGCCTTCATATAAATATCACCGTATATTTCCTGGCCGAAGGCAGTGCGAAATGGCCGGCTCACTGCCGCCCGTGTCAGCTGCGCGTCGCGCTGTCCCCATGGATCACCCGTATCTTTCATAACCTCGCTATGAAGCAGGTTTAGCACTACGTAATCTTCCCTCGAATTCTCTCCAAAAAGCATATATTCTATTATATCCGCTCAGGCCCACCTAACCACAAGGGGTATGAGTATGCGTAGTACAAAATATGTGACTGTATAAGCTTCCCGCTACGGGGTATCGTCAAGCCAGCTCCGGTGTGGCATCCCGCCCGGTCTTTATTTCGAGTTCTCGTATCCTGTCTTCAGCTTCTGCCTTGGTCATCTCGTATGGAACTTCCTCTCCTACATCTGCTGCCATTCTGCTAATATACGATTTCTGCGCCGCCGAAGCCGGCTCATCGCCGTCCTGTTTTCCCGGATTATTAGCCACCTCATCACTGCCCCCTCGGCCGCTTTCATCTCCTTGGCTACCAGGGCGGGTCAGTGAATCATTCTGTTCGTCTTGCGCATCTTGACCATCGTTCGACATAATTGCCTCCTTATAGAAGACATAGTAGTGGCAATGCATATCGCTAACAGTAAATTTCCTTACAAGTGGCAAAAATTTACAGCGTGTACCAGACCTATTCTCATTACATGAGACACAAAGATATGTCCCTGTCTGGCACTTCTACATATTACGGAAGTGCATTAGCCTTGTTTTGTAGCGTCGAGGTAGTCTTGTAGTGTTTCCTGGCCGCGTTCAAGCTCATCAATTATCTGCCGCTTGAACCGGAATAAGTCTTCCTGCTCGATATCAACTGCAAGCGCACCGAGATGCGCAATACGGTCAGGTACATAGCTTTCGGCGTTCGCATCTTCAGCTACTGCCTTGGCTACATATAGTTCGGCAACGGCGCGTCCCGTAGGAGTCCAAAGACCTTTACGAAGTGCAAAATCTTCAGCAAGTACATGAGCTTCACGAAGGCGTATGGCCGAATGCTCTACCTTCCCCTCCGTCGGTCGCTCCACTACACCATAGGCTTTAGGAGCCTCAGCATCAAGAATGCCATTGGTATTCAGATGAACATAGGATGTAACGATTTTACCGACTTGGTGAGCAACGCCAGCTGGAATAACAAAGTAAGGCACCGCCTCTAAGGCATGATCGGCATGACGGCGCTGCGACAGAGTGTGATGCAGCATACCGCTACTATCGAGAGCATTTACCTGAGCTTCCAGAGTCTCAACACTTTGACTACGCATTAGGTCATAATAGCATATTTTGCGCTTTTTTGCAATGGTGGGAGCCCCAGTTCCCTGGCCAGAACCCATAAAGCTTACGGTAACAGCGCTTACTTCTGTCATATATGCCCTCATAGTACACCCGGCGTCCGATTTGGTTAACTATTGGCAAAAATGTAGTTATATGGTTTAAGTATTGCTTATACCGTCCTAAGTCTCTATACTTAAGCATAATGAGCGCAGAGATAGAAAAATTCATAGTACTCGCCTTGGCTATCGTAGGCGGCATGTTCCTCTACACAGCCAGCACGAATATCGCCAGCTGGCTGTAATACCCTTACTAGTCTTCACCGAGAAGAGCAAGACGGGTTTCGTAAATTTCAGCGGCAGCCTTGAAGTGCCATATTTTATGTTCGATATAGCTCAGGCTATCAAGGGCATATGGACTTCGTATGGCAGCCACTGCCTCTACGATTGCAGCTTCATATTCGGAACTGAAAAACAAATCACCGTTTTTAGCATGGTCGCGAATAAGCTCTTTTCCTGCTTCCGGATCCAATGTATATAGATGCGGGAGTGCTTCTATTAATACTCGATACAGACGGGAAGAATGTAAACCCTCCCTATCATAATTTGGAACGTTATCCGGCGATAATACATCTAGCGTGCTGGCGACAATCTCATCTCTTAATGCTGTAAACTCTGCATTGCCCTCTAGAAGTCCAAGCCTCTGCATAACTGCCGTAGATCTCAGTGACGAGTCAGCAACGTGACCGAGCCTGCATGCCACGGCTCTTCCGTGTTCATCGCCTTCAACTACATGCATCTCATAGGCATCTGAAATTTGCCCGTCACCAATGTATAGAGTATTGGCCGGGAACATTCTCACTACGTCTTTCCTGTTATCAAAACGTAGCCCGAGCTGTACCGACGCATAACTTGGTTCATACGGGGGCTGGGGGTGGCCTAATAAAGCCTCAACATCAGCAGTTAGCACGCCGCTTTTTTGAGGATCAAAGCCATCAGAATAATGAAGACTTACCACTTTTGCGCCATTCTTGAGCGCCCGAGCATTTTTAGGTCCATCCGTCTCCCGGGCACGTCGCGAATCGACAGGATGCATAACAGAGAAATACGCCGCGACCGTTGCATCTACTGGTAATATACCTTTCGCATGTTCGGCACTTAGATCTCCCCACCATTCTCTATAATGGCTGCTACCCTCGGTAGTAGCTAGATGCCCCATCTTAGTAAGCATTGCAGACTCCGGTACACGCTCGGCATATTCTTGAATATCTATCATGCCTGTAGCTGCTTCTGTAGTTGCCATAGTGTCTCCGTGTCTCCAAATTACACTTCCCTATTGGCACATAGAATATACCCGTCGATGCCATAAAGCAATTGGCGCGCCTATATCACAGGGGTTGTTCCTGACGAGCGCTTGAGCCTTATCGAAATATCTCATAACTTTACTAAGTCATACCACTCAAGCTAAGTAAGAATTATCATAGACTATTTTGGCTTTTGGTGTTGTAATATATGGATAATATAGCCATTATGACTAATCCCAATTTCCTGCCTAGCAACAAAATACCTCGCTTCATGCGAGCTAGAGACGCAGCTTCGCTGCTTGATATACCCGTACCGAGTATGCAAAAACTCCGCCCCGAGACCCACCGCTTACACCATCCTAGTGGTACATTCAACTACAGCACGCTGTACCTGTCTTTTTTGAAATACGAGATTGCCGATGTCAGCCCGCGTAAAAGAATGGAACACGCGACGTCGTTCGCTCAATCTATTATAGCCCGGCTCGCTATAGAACAAACCGAGGAGTTGCTTGACGCACAGATTACCAGGGCTTCATGCGATGGCATGCTGACTGCCGCCGAGACGAGCCGTATCCTGGATGTAGGTAAAGCCTCACTGACAGACTGGCAGCAGTACCCCGAAGCAGGAATCCGACACGACGACCGGAGCCTTCTCATCCCAGCGTCCACTCTGAGGGCCATGTGGGAACGCCCCTGTAGCTTTCCCGGAGATATGGCTGTCCCCGAGGCTTAAAGTAGCGTAGGCTGCGTGAAGTTTTCTGTCTCAGTATCTTCTTCGTCGAGTTCGCCCGTATCGAGCTCCAGCCCCTTGATACGTGGCATAGAAGCTTGCCCCACATGACCTTGCATGCTGCCGACAATGTTAGCCGTGCTCATGAAGAGCTTCTGTGTCTGCTTTTCGCGCTGCGCCCAGAGCTTTTCATAAGCTACGCGCTCTTTAGTGATCTGCAGGCTCATCTCCTGATAGGTTTCGACCATAGCTTCTACTTGCTGAATAAACTCGTGGCTGGTCACGAAGTTGAAGAGCGCATCGGCCTTGCTGCCGCGGTTCTCGGCCAGAGCTCGCTGTCTACCGGAGTCTAATAATCCCTTCCGGAGGAGGGATCCGAGAACTATCGCGAACTTAGGCTTACAGATCCACACCCCTTCATACTGCCCTATCTCGTCAGTAAGCTGCTTCGGCATGACCTCGGTGAGAATAATTGGGATGTTCGCCTTTTCATTGCGCAGGTCTTCCTTGAGCTTGGCGATCCAGCCTTCGGTCCAGTTCTTGGTACGTTTGATCTCCCAGAGCATGACTCCGCATTCAGCGCCGCGCGGAGTACGCACAGTGTGTTTGATGTCGCCGCCCTTCACGCCCTTTGCAACAGGAGCAATGTCATCATCACGAAAGGCTTCCGCCAGGGCCTTCTCGAAGTCCAGCTCCATCACCTCTCCCTGCAGCTGCTGCGAACCCTGGGCAGCTTTGCGCTGGGCCTCGTCGAGCGATTTCTGTAGGTCAGCTATAGTCTTGTCACGGGCAGCCAGGTTCAGGCGTTGGCGCTCATCAGCTTCCTTTGCGGCAGACTCACGGATCTTGCCTTCTTCTTCGGCGAGTTTCTTTTGGGCCTCAAGCTGAGCATTTTCTTTAGCTTTTTTCTCTTCTCGAAGAGCCGTCATGAGTTCATTGAGCTGTTCGCGGAGTTGCTTATTCGAATCATTAGCCTGCTCCGCGTCTTCGCGTAGAGTCTTGATCAGCATCTCCTGCTGAGCGGCAGCTTTCTTCTGGGCGTTGAGAGCGTCGCTCTCCAGCTGCTTCTTGGCTATCTCCAGCTCCGCCTCGGCAGATTTTTGCAGCAATGCCTTCTCACCTTCGAGCTGCTTTCGAGCCAGTTCCAGCGCTGCCTGCGCTTCGCTCTTCGCGGCGGCTTCAGCTTCTTTCTTCACCCGCTCCAGTTCCAGCTCGTGCTTCTTGTGCTCAGTAGCGATGATCCGTGCTTCTATCTCACCCTGTAGCGCAGCACCA
>JAQGGU010000108.1 GCA_028289265.1 Candidatus Saccharimonadota bacterium
GCGGTGATCCCGAGCATTGAAGCTACTGCAAACTCCCTGCCTAGCTTTTTATAACCGAGAAATATAAAAGGGAGATTCAGCAGGAACAGGAATATGCCCAAAGGAAGTCCCGAGAGCTCCGCGCCGATTATAGATATACCCACGATACCACCGTCCAGAAGTTGATTTGGTATCAGGAAGGCCTCAAGCCCTATGGCGGCTATTATGGCGCCAAGGAGAATGCTAAGAGTACGTTTTATGAATGCTATTTTAATTTTATATTCCTTCCTAGTTAGATTAGACCCCAAAAGTAGACATCGACTGCATGGAGATAAACCAGCCCCTACCCCGCTAAGCGCGGTATCCAGATGCATGCTTACCAATCTATACTTATAAATTACTGTTATTAAGTATAGCTTATGATTGGAGATGCGGGCACGAACTGCCTCTTATTTTTTATAGCTCCACGTGCATTAATTGGTGAACTGCAATGAGCCGACCAGTTCCATGAGGCCGTCGAAGTCGTCTTTGATGTCTCTTTGGCGGAAGTATTCCAATACCTCAATCCCTAGCGGATGAACTTGCAAGGATAGAGCTATAAAAGAGTTTGCCAAAAGTACCAAAAATGATGCAGTATAACCCCGATGATTATCAGAAACCACAGTACTAATATGTCGCCGTGGTGTTGGAGAAGGTATTCTTTGAGAGCAAGTAGCTTGAGAGGCACCTTTAGATAATTATTGCGCAGGTTGTATAAGGTCGTGTACCAAAATAGCGGTATCATCACCGACCATACCACCATGCAATATGGGCATAGCGCTCCGATGCGGTATATGGTTTGGAACTGTAGCCAAGTGACAAAAATAATGCCAAATATGACTCCGGCCTGCAGCCCTAGCCAAAACCAACGCTGGAATTTCGCTCCTGCCAGAATCGCCATTCCTATGACTAGCACTACTGAAAAGCCAATAATACCGAGTATTGGATTGGGAAATCCAAAGGCGCTTGCCTGTGGTGTATTAATGACGGCACCACAAGCAATAATAGGGTTAATGTCACAGTTAAGTACGTGACCAGGGTCTTTTAACAAGGCGACCTTTTCGATCATTAGTATGCTCGCTGAAAAAAGGCCGATTGTTCCAGTAATAACCAAGAGGTATGGCAAGATCTGGTTTAAGGTTAATTTCTTTAGTTTCTCAAGCACAACCAAAGTATAGCAAAGTATTCTTGAAAGAGTCCTTATGGATCACTATTTATTTTTTAGCGTACCCGCTGCGTAACTGGGATTATTTGCGTCTTGAAGATTCGGTGTATAGCGCTCCAAGGCCCGCGCCCAATGGTAGGCCTATGGCTATCCCTGCGCCTATGTTGTCCAGAGCTGTTAGGCCGAGGATAGATCCCGCCAGTATTCCGTAGCACATACCTAGGGCCATGTTGTTTATTAATTTGTCTTCAGACGAATCCGTTCTTTTTTTGCTCATGCTTTAATCATACCAAACAAAAAGGCGCGTCGATGAGAAGTCTTCAAGGTTCGGCCTTTCGACTCTATGGTCCTATTTTTGGCCGAAACATTTAGCGTAAGAAGCTCTAGAAGTCCTCAATAACAAGTTTTTTCATGTCCATCATCTTTGCAAAAGCTCCAGGTCTTTGCATGAGTTCGCCCATGTTTTGTGGTACTATCTGCCAGCTCAGGCCGAAGCGGTCCTTACACCAACCGCATTGCTCAGACTCGGGTACGCTCGATAGCCGCTCCCAAAAGTAGTCAATCTCATCCTGGTCTTTGCATGCGACGGAAAAAGATATGGCTTCACTGAACTTGAACTCGGGGCCGGCGTTGATAGCGACAAATGGTTGGCCGCTTAACTCAAACTCGACAGTGAGCGCCTTACCCGCCATATCCTTTTGAAAATCAGCCAGTCCTTCCTCTGCGCTGTTGGGGTAGTATTCTGTCGAGACTATTTTACTATCCGGAAATACCGACACGTAATACTCAGCCGCCTCCTGGCCGTTGCCGTCGAACCATAGATTTGGTGTAATTTTTTGCTGCATAACGACCCCCTGCCAATCGGCTTATAGTAACTTCATCATAACAAAAATCCATGGATCTGTTGCTTACCGGGCTTTGACTGCTCTTGTAGCCCTGTCTTGCGTAGGTAGAAGCACTACTCCGCAACTATTCTTGCACTGATATAAGACGTGAACTTACGTCTTATATTTCAATAAGCGGAAAAGCCCCTTAGAGGGTTTGTAGACCTTGTCGGGATATTTTTCGACAAGCTTCCAGACACACCCGTTGACCGTTTTCGGATGAAAGGTGGGATCTGATTCCTCAATACCGGCGAGCAATTCTGACCAGCGTAAACCCTCTGGATGCTGTTCAAGCAGCCTAAAAGCCTCCGCGTATATTCGTCCTGTGATTGTGGTGGGCTGCATGTAGGTTTCCTTTCTGCTGCATGTATCTATACCCAGTTTAGCTAATAATATTAAATCTAATAGTCTAAACGTGGCCCAGCCCTGACCATAACGAATAATAGAAGCGTAAAACGTTTGTTATTTTAGTCTGAATTTTGGCTCCGGTGACTTATCGGCGCACGAATACTACGTCGGCTGGTCCTGGAGCTCTTGCCTGATGGCTTTCATCCTGTCGGCCCAGAATACTGTTTGCTCAAGTATATTTTGTATTTCTTTGTGATGCGACTCTTCGAATTTGTGTAAGCCTTGTTCGTCCAGTTTGTGATAATAGTCGGGCATGAGCATCTGCTCGCGGAGGTCGTATATCTTTACTTCGCCGCAGATACCCCGAAGGTGCTCTACTGCCCTTGCGCCGCCGGCCAAGCTGCCATAACTTACAAATGATGCGGGTTTGTAATTCCATTCATGGAATAGAAAGTCGATAGCATTTTTAAGCGCTGCAGGTACCGAGTGGTTATATTCAGCGGTTATAAAGATGAACCCGTCGGCTTCATCGATCATCTGCGACCATACTTTAGTGTGGTCCTTGCTATATTGACGCATCATGGGAGGGGTTGGTTCATCAAGGAGTGGTAGGTTGACCTTTTCCAGGTCTATTAGTTCAAACTGATGTCCTGACACATGTTTTGTCTGTTCCATGACCCATTCGGCTGGTTGGGCTCCAAATCTGTTTGGTCGTGTTGATCCGAGTATTATCTTTACTAATGCCATGCTCCCTCCTATGTGTGACTGTAACAAGATAAAATATTACGCTTGGTGGTCGATGGTTGCTGTAAGGTAATCTACTTTAATAAGCAGAACGGGTACGAAGCCGATTATTGATACATAGGACTCAAGTGCTAGTAGTGCCCAAAGTCGTCGACCTTGATGCTTTTCTTTGTCACCCCAGACTTTTCAAGTAGCTGGACGGTGCTCGAGACCATACCGGAGGGTCCGGAAACGTAGTACTGATGGTCAGGGCTTGGCAAAAGCTCTCGCAATAATTTCTCGCGGTCTTTGCGTCTCAGTGTCTTTGTTGCGATAAAGGAGACTTCTAGTCCCAGGAGCTGGCGCTGCCATTCCTCCAGTTCCTGCTTGTATAAAAAATCTTCTGAAGTATTGAAGTAAATGAGGTGCACGGAGTTATTGCTGCCGAGCTCGGCCATTTCTTTGATCATACTTCTAAATGGCGCGATACCAACACCGCCTGCTATGAGTACGCTCGGCCGGTGTTCGTTAAGTTGAAAGCCGTAATCATTGCCGTATTCGGTAATGATGAGCTCATCACCCGGCTTCAGGACAGCCAGCATTTTCTTAAAGGGGCTGATGCCTTCCCTGAACGTAATCTGTAGGTCTGGCTCATGCGGTGATGACGAAAGCGAATAAACCTTCCCGCCCGCCGGCTGATCATCCGGCTCGCCAAATTCTATCCAGTCGCCGGGGTCAAACACGAATGATCGTGGACGCTTAAAAAAGACACTCAGATATCCGGGCGTTTCGGTCTCAATATGCTTGACGGTTATCGGAAT
>JAQGGU010000102.1 GCA_028289265.1 Candidatus Saccharimonadota bacterium
GATGTTATCATGGAAATCCGCGCCGCTGCCGGCGGTGACGAATCAAGCCTATTTGCCGGTGAGCTCTACCGCATGTACGCCCGCTGGGCAGAAGTACACAATTATAAAATAGAGCTTATCAGCGAAAGCCCAAATGAAGTCGGTGGCTACAAAGACCTGACGTTTGCTATCCGCGGCGTCGAAGCTTTCCGTAACCTCAAGTTTGAAGCAGGCGTCCACCGCGTGCAGCGTGTCCCCACCACCGAATCACAAGGCCGCATCCACACCTCTACGGTCACCGTGGCCGTGTTGCCTGAAGCAGAAGAAACTGACATTGATATTAATCCGAATGACCTGCGTATCGACGTTTACCGCTCTGGTGGCCATGGCGGTCAGTCGGTTAACACCACTGATTCCGCAGTGCGTATCACGCACATACCCTCCGGATTAGTCGTTTCTAACCAGGACGAAAAGTCGCAGATCAAAAACAAAGCCAAGGCCATGAGCGTACTTCGCTCTCGCCTGCTCGCCCAAAAGATCGATGAAGAACAAAAGCAGCTGTCGGACGCCCGCAAAAAGCTGATAGGGTCTGGAGACAGAAGCGAAAAGATTCGCACCTACAACTTCCCTCAGGATCGCATTACCGACCACCGTATCGGCTACAGCCGCTCCAACATTCCTGGCGCACTTTCCGGCGACATAGACGACCTGGTTGAAAAACTCCTGGCTTACGAGCACGAGCTGATCAACGAAGAGGTTTGAGATGGCCAATTATCTCATTGTCGGCCTACCCGGTGTTGGAAAAAGCGAACTGGCTCATGAGCTTATGCGTCGCGGCTACGATGCACTCGACGCCGATCTGGATGCAGAGCTCAGCCTGCACGCACACTGCGAGACAGGACTGATGAAGCGTGAGCTTTCTCCCGCAGAAGCTGCCTCCGGAGAATTTCACTGGACATGGAATGGAGACCGATTGACCGCTCTACTGGGCAGCTACGCCACAGGCAGTCAGTTTGTCCTGGGTAATGCGGCTAACGTTAAAGATTATTATCATTTGTTTGATAAAGTATTTGCACTTGTCGCTGATAACGCCACGCTTACACACCGCGTCGTTCAGCGCGGCAGCGGTTATGGAATCACCCCCGCCGAGCTTGAGAAAATTCTGGGATGGAACGAAAGCTTCAAAGAGCACGAGATTGAGCGTGGCGCGATAATCATAGAAGCCTCCCCGCCCGTAGCAGAGATCGCGGATACAGTTTTGGAGTATACTCATGCGGATTGATACCTACATTACCGAGACGGCTACAAAGCTCAACCAGGCAGGTATCGGAACCGCCCGGTTAGATGCCCTAGTACTGCTCGAAGACTGCCTGGGTAAAGATAGAGCCCACCTGCTGGCGCATCCGGAAATAGTGATTACTTCTGAACAACTTAAGAAATTAAACGCGCAAATTAGGCGCCGATTAGAGCATGAGCCATTGGCCTACATCAGGGGTAGGACAGAGTTTTACGGCCGGGAATTTACCGTAAATAAAAATGTACTCGAACCCCGCCCCGAGTCGGAAACAATGATCGACCTGCTAAAAAAATTGTCCAAATCTGATAACAATACAGTCCAACTGTCATCTCAGAGCCGACTCCGGATCGCCGACATTGGCAGTGGTTCCGGCTGCCTGGGTGTCACAGCAGCGTTAGAACTGGAACTCAAGCAAGTAGCATTTTATGATATCGATGCAGAGACACTCAGAGTAGCTAAAGAAAATGCGCGGCGCCACAATATCGACGCCAAATATCATGAAAGTGACTTACTCAGCAAAGATTTTGGTCCGTACGATATCATCTTAGCCAACCTTCCCTATGTGCCGGATAATTTCCACATCAACCAAGCCGCCATGCGCGAACCAAATATAGCTATTTTTGGCGGACAAGATGGCCTGGACCTCTACCGTAAACTCTTCATGCAACTACGCGGCCTCGACTGGAAGCCAGCCTATCTGTTTACCGAAGCCTTGCCACCCCAACACGAAAAGTTGGCGGAAATAGCCCTTCTTAGTGGTTTTGAGCTTAAGCAAAGCGATGACTTCATCCAGGTCTTTACTTCCACCACTTCCAATATTTCAGCAGGATAAGTAAGTCAGCAGTTCCGACAATACCATCTTTATCGAGATCGGCTGGAGGGTACTTTTGTCCGTAATGTTCTTCTAGGATTACATAATCAGCTCTATTGGCCTTGCCATCATCATTGATATCTCCCGGCATATGCACCGCTTGAGCTGCGGTGACAGTAAGCTTCACCGGCACCGAGATTTTGACATTACCTGCCGCGTCATAGGCCCTGGCGGTAACCGGCTTAACGCCAGGTGATTCGGTTGGCCAGGAAACCTCATACGGAGTGGCGGTGTCTGTGCCCTTCAGAACTCCATCCGAATAGATTTCGACTTTTGTGACACCTTTGTTATCAGCAGCATTTACTACTGCCTTTACCTTACCGCCTGATCGTACACTGAGCGGCGATACCGTGATCGACACCGCAGGCGGCGTAGTGTCACCACCTCCTGATACGCCGTTCGATACAGTCACTGTTACCGCACTGGTAGTAGCGACCTGTCCTGCGGTATCCGTAGCAACAGCCCTGACACTGTATGTACCGTTCTGGAGACTTGTCGTATCCCACGTTACCGCATATGGAGCAGCTGTGTCGGGAGTACCTATCCGCGTCCAGGAAGCAGCGGTCAATGTCTTATAGCTAAACGTAAGGTTACTTACACCCTTGTCATCGCTGGCATTCGCAGAGACTGTTACTGCCGCACCTTTTACGGTAGCCGCATTCCGAGGTGCGGTCAGCGCGACAATCGGCGCATTATCTACCGGAGGCGGAGTAACGATATAAAAGGCATCGGTAAAACGCGGGTCGCGCGCAAAAGCCGTGTAAGCATTTTGTTTCGCCTGGCTGAATGCCCCCGTACCCGTATATGCTACCCGGTTCTCATTACCCTCAGGGCCGACTGAATCAAAGATCATATGCGCCTTAAGCCGTGGGAATTCAGCAGCGTCCAGGGAGGCCTTGGCCTTATTGTAGTAAGCTATCCCCTCGGGCTCGCTGGAATTACGCGTATTCCACTCCACGATACCCCAGGGTTTGGAGAGGTAGTTATTGGCAGAACTATTGGTATTGATAAGTAAGTCATAGAAGTGCTTAACATTGGCTGAATAATTAGTTTGGGACGGCCCACCGTAAGCATTGAACATTATCCAGTCTACTCGGCTATTGCCAGGGTACATATCATCTATCATGCAGTCCCACGGCTCGTAATTTATAAGGTCCCATACCCACACGACATTGGTGACGCCTTTTGCGGCGAAACGGTTCTGTATGTTCTTCCACATAGCCCGATAATCCGAAGGCGTGCCGTAAGTTCCCTTGTACGAATTTACCGCACAGCCGCTGGCTCCCCCGCTGACATCATTCTCGGCCTCGTGGTGTATTGTCATGAAAATTTTTGTGGTTCCGAGCGACTTCACACTCCCCGCCATCTGGTCTATATCCGAATTAACATCGGCATTGCTTCCAGCTGCCAATGACCAGTTACCCGCCGGCTTCCAGTTGGTAAACAGATAGGTATTCTGCCGGGTGGCTATATACTTGTCGTCCGCTGACAACTGGCTGGAACCCACCGGATGATACGAATGGATGATATCCAGCTTCCTACCTATACGCTGTTCGTGATACTCGGCCTGTGCCCGTACGTTGGAGGCTGCCTGAGGATATTTCCCGACAGCAGCACCCAGCCATGGCCGGCAAGAGTTCACCAACTTGTCGGACACCGTACAGACAGTGGCCGCCTGGCTATCTCCGAGAAAATGGAGGCCTGTACCCGCTACCGCCAATAAGACCACTACTGGCATGACTATGTGTAACAATAGATTCTTCGGATGTTTCCGGTAGTAATGGATGGTGCGCATATACTTATAGTGCCGCTTATGTACGTTGCCGGCCTGGTCCTTAGAAGTATATATTTAGACGCTTATGCTTTCAAGTGCAATAGTATCAGCTCATCCGTCGTTACCATGCCAGGTAGCTTAGCTTTGCGGCATAGCGGCCAATTCGATATTCAACTTGATCGTCTTGCCGTCGCGAAGCACCGATAACTGTACTTTGTCGCCCACAGCGTGCTGGCCAATTAGTGAAGTCAGACTATTTTTTTCATCTATTTTGGTATTTCCAATGGCTGTGATGATGTCTTCTGACCGTATTCCTGCTTTGTCAGCCGGACTGTCCGGTAACACTGAAGGTTGGGCCGGGTCTGTAGATGGCAGTACGAAGGCGCCGCGGTCAACATTAAGCTTATATTGCTTTGCGACGTCAGGTGTCAGGCGTACGTAGCGGACGCCGAGATATGGTCGCTCAAACTTCCCGGAGCTAAGCACTTGTTTAATAAGTCCATTTACGTCGTTGATAGGGATAGCAAAGCCAAGGTTCTGACCCTCACCTGATACAGCGGTATTAATGCCGATTACTTTACCCTCAGTATTTACTAGCGGGCCACCTGAGTTACCCTGGTTAATGGCAGCGTCGGTTTGGAAAAGATCATCCAGATTCTCGGCACTGTCACCACCACTATCACTGGCCACGACCGACCGGCCATACCCGGATATAATGCCCGATGTAACAGTGTTCTCAAACTGGCCAAGCGCGTTACCAATTGCAACGACCGTATCCCCTACCTGCACTTTACTGGAGTCACCAATTTCCGCTGGAGTAAGTTTGTGTCCTTTACGGTCATTAATC
>JAQGGU010000003.1 GCA_028289265.1 Candidatus Saccharimonadota bacterium
AGCTGCGCCCAATTCTGGTGCCATCACTCCTCCTGGTGCTCCAGCAGAGGCAGCGGCAACCCAAGAAGATCCAGAGATGGATTGTGACATGACTTGGAATCCGCTCACCTGGTTTCTGTGTCCGCTCGTAAAACTTCTCAATTCCACCATAAATGGATTAGACAACGCAATCACAGGATTACTCACAGTCGAGCAGGACAAAATATTCAATACTGCATCGGATCCCGGTAGAGGATACTACAAGGCATGGCAAACCTTCCGCGGCATCGCTCTCGGTTTGCTGGTAATTGGCGCGCTTATTATGATTATTAGCCAGGCACTTGGTTTCGACTTCCTGGACGCCTATACCATCAAGAAAGTGGTGCCGCGCCTACTGGTAGCCATCATTGGAATCGCGTTGTCTTGGGAAATCATGCGTTGGTTTGTTATATTGACTAATAATCTGGGGATGGGCGTTCGATCGCTTATATACTATCCATTCGTAGAAGCGGGGATGGGAAATCTTGGCGACACTGCGCTGGCGGGAGGGGCCATCATACCGTTACTGCTCACTGGTGGATTTTTGGGCTTAGGCTTGATGGGACTCCTCAGCTTCGGTGCAACAGCCTTACTGGCGCTATTTATAGCCTTTATGGTGCTTATATTACGCCAACTCGTGATTGTAGTATTGATTCTATTCGCGCCGATTGCTATTGCTGCCTACATCCTGCCAAACACTCAGGGTATCTGGAAACTATGGTACGAGTCATTTACTAAAGCTCTCATGATGTTCCCGATCATCATGGCGTTTCTGGCTGTAGGACGTGTCTATGCCATGACATCAGGCGGCGAAGGGGCGACCGTCGACGGGCAAATCATTGCCTTTGTTGCTTACATTATTCCGTACTTCCTTATCCCATTAACATTCCGGTTTGCCGGCGGGGCACTCAGCACGCTTGGTGGGTTTGTGAATAATCGCGGACGCGGCGCCTTCGACCGCCTGAAGAAATACCGGGGCAATCAGATGGCTACTAATATGCAAGCCATGAAAGAAAACCGGCGCTTCAATCCAAATGCTAATGGCCGGCTTGGAAAGATCAATCGCAAACTTAACTCTGGCCTGTCCAACATAACTTCTCCAGGAGAAGCTACCAAAGTAGCCGTAGGTAATAGGCTGAGGAAGAAGGGGGTAAACACCTCCATAGGTATGGGGGTTATGGATCAGGTGAACCAAGGGAAGTTCGAGCACAGCAAAAAGGCTGCGGAAATGCTCATGAATATGCCTATGAACGACAGGGCATTACGTGGCCTTATGGGTATGCAAGAACCGTCGGCCGCCAATATTAGAAAGCTAGGTACCGACCTGTTAGCTAGCGACGATTCAAACGACCGCATAGCCGGAAATATGCTGCTATCTTCCGCGACACAACTGTCCACCGACTTGTACAAGAACCCGGAGATGGGACGCGCCGATATCCGGGCTGCTGCCGGTATGGCGCTATCCCAACACGGCTTTGCCGAGCCTGATGATATCGCCCAGCTTGGTAACCGCTTGGGCGCAGATACTCCGGGCGGTGCGGTGCGCAATGGTTTCGCTCAATCCGTAGTGAACCAGGCTCAGCTAAACTCCATGCGAGCTGGCCGAAGCGACTTCAAACCTGGCTACAGTATCAGACTCAATGAAAGTGGCGGCTTTGACAGCCTAAGTATGGCATCCCAGCCAAACCTCGGTCGTAAGGGCAAGGCCGAAGAAAAAGTCGATCCGGTATTATACATGCGTTCTCTCGGCGCCCAGATAGAGCGTATTAAGGGCATGAATGCACAGGATTGGACCGCCGGTAAGGCTCAGACCATAGACAGCTTAGCCACGGGCGCCAAAACAATACTGAGCACCCCCGACGGGCAGTCAATAAAATACAGGGATGAATCAGACAAGGAAGTAACCCTGACGATAACCAAGGAAATAAAAGACCGCCTGATGACCCAGTACGCATCGGCCCTTGGCCCATACTCTGGCGGTAGCATCGACCACACCACTAAGATTCAAGAAATCCTCAAAGGCGCCGGGATGACGTCGGAGATGGAACAAAGACTTCAGGCTTTCAGCAGAGGAGAGGCGGGTCAATATGATCCGAATGCAGCTCAATTGCAAAAGCCCCCTGAGCCTAAACCATAAGAACCATATACTAGACAAACTACAACTTTTGATGTATAATACATAGTGTTAAGCAACCTACCACTATGAGAATGTCTCGCACACTAAAACAAACCAGAGAAAGACAAAACACACCGGCGCCTGAACGCGAAAAGAGTTTTGATGAGAAAGTGCGTGAAAAAGCCGGCGAATTACTTGTGCAAGCTGCCGCGAATGAACTAGTCATTAGTGAGAGTTTTGATGAGAAAGTGCGTGAAAAATCTAGCGAGTTGCTTGCGCAAGCCGCGGCGAATGAACGTGCCGTGGCCGCACGAATAGAACAGCAAAGGCGGCGCGAAGAGCAGACGCGGCGAGCACAATACGAAGCCTCTTTACCACACGGCAAATCTGCTGAGGACCGAATACGCGAAGAGCAGTTAGCCCGGGCAAAAAGCGCAGTCGAAGCGGCTCACCGGGTTCCGAATGGTGTCGAATATGCCCGTGAAATCGATGAAAAACGTCGTGCTACACTCGAACTAGCACAGCGGGTAGCGCGTGATCTGTCCGACCGTGGCGTGCCACCTACGCATACTTTCGCTATTTCAGAGCATGTCGCCGTCACAAAAAAGAAGTTACTTAAGGACCCGGTCATTACAGGAACACGCCAGCAAGTAACTAATCAGGCAAAAGGATGGCGTATCAACACAGGACAATCCAGCACCCCCGGCTCTCATATTATCTTATTAGAAGACGGTAGCCTTATGAGCCTCCGTGGGCATATACAAGGCAAGGACGAAAAACGAGAAGTCATAGTCGGCTACAAGGCCAATACCATCTCTGTACCACGCGATCGCGATCCCTTTACGCCGCCGCCCAAAGTAAGGAAAAACCCCACTACGCGTCCCCGCGATTCATACAGTCTCATAACTGAAGAGTTTGAGTCTGACATAACACGACCTCCATATACTCCCGCAGTTCCAGATATGACAAAAGACGAGGGGCTAAGCGAGGAGGATTGGAAAGATTTAGAGGACCGGGGCATAGTGGTGAGCCAGCATGAGTTGGGAACCCAACAAGGACTCATGAACCTATATGCCAACCATTTTCCCGACACTACATCCCTCACAGCGCCCGCTACTTCCGGCCGGCATCGCGCTCCTGAATAGATCTAATCAGCGTCCGCTCTAGCCGACCAGGATTGTGTAGTACGGATTATTTCTGTTGCAGCCACTACTAGTGAATAGACAGATGGTCTATAATACTTATAGTAATGGCGACTTATAAAGTTCTTCAGGATATTGAGGCGGAAGACAAGCTGATTGGGCCACTGACCCTAAGGCAGTGTATCTATGCTGCTGTCGCGATAATAGCCGGGTATCTGGCGTATATAGCGATAGCCAAGGGTGCAGCTTTTCTGGCAATATTCTTCCTGCCATTCATCGGTTTTGGACTGTTCTTCGCCTGGCCGTGGGGCCAGCAGCAAACCACCGAAGTGTGGGCTCTCGCCAAAGTACGTTTTGCCTTAAAGCCGCGTAAGCGCATCTGGGACCAGAGCGGCGTCAAAGACCTCGTCACCGTTACAGCGCCGAAGAACATCGCAGGGCCAAAGTTTCAGGATATATCAGAAAATGAAGTGCGCAGCCGGCTAAAAGCTCTGGCTGACACCATCGATAGCCGCGGATGGGCCGTTAAGAACGTGCCGATCAATATGTATACCCAGGCTTATGTGCCGTCTACTTCAGACCGCCTGCTTGAACCAAGCATGATGCCCCAGGAAGTACCAAACTATAGCGTTACTCCAAGCGACGACATATTCGACATAGCCAACAACCCTCTGGCACAGCAGTTCGAGACCAAGATGACCGCCGCCAGCGCCGCCAAGTATCAACAGCTGGTTCAGCAGGTCGATCACCCTCGGCAAGCGGCAGCGCAGGTTGCAGACCAAACGACGCAAAACTATTGGTACCTATCTCAGTCTCCGAGTCCTACGCAGGATGCTGCTTCGTATGCCGCACCAATGGCGGCAATTCCTCAGGCAGCCACGCCTACCGCCGAAGAAGAGGCCTTAGTGCAGGAGATAAAGCGCCAACAAGACATTCTCAACAATGTGCACGTCAGTCCGCACATCCGTACTATCCAGCCGTTGTCAGTTCAAGAAGAGCAGGCTAGGGTTCTGGCAGCTGCTCAGGCAGCGCAATCCGCCCCCGTGCAGGCTACCGCGCAAAACCCAGAACCTCCCGTGACACCCGAGCCTAACCCTGCTATACTTGAACTTGCTAACAACAATGACTTGAATGTGGCAACGCTCGCGAGGGAAGCTCAGCACCGCAACCCTGAGTCTACTGACGAGGTGGTAGTGTCGTTGCATTAATCTAAGTAGTCATTTTGCATAAACCTATGGTGGGATAGACAAAAATTATGAATCCGCAGTCGCCGAATCCAACTGGCCCCTACCCTCAGGGTGGAGGTATGCCAGCACCCCCCGGCGGAGGAATGCCAACTCCTCCAGCTGGTGCCCCCCTACAGCCTCATCCCATGCAGTCCGCACAGATGCAACCGGCCTACAATACCCCGCCAGCACCGCCAAGCATGCAGCCTACTATGCAACCATCCGTGACCGCCCAAGTAGCTAACGGACAACCGCAACCAGTGCCTCGCAGCAATCCGAATAGCACTCAAAATACTCTACAGATCGCCGAAATCCGTGACGGTATCGTCATCATGCACGACGGTAGTTTTCGTTCTGTCGTCATGGTGAAGAGCATCAATTTCGACCTTATGAGCCAACAGGAGCAGGAGGCTGTAGAATACAGCTATCAGAGC
>JAQGGU010000014.1 GCA_028289265.1 Candidatus Saccharimonadota bacterium
AACTGCGAGATGCTGTTTATCGGGCTGACAAGGATAATGGTGATGTATCAAAGGCGCTCACTGATCTACAGCGGCATGTTACCTCCCATATGAACACCGACCTTTCGACGGGGAATAACGCCGTCTATCCTCCAATACAGCTCCGGTACACTTACGAGCGCCTTCGGGAGGCTAACGTCAAAGCTACTAATGGGCAGGTGTATACCGACGCGCAGGCTCATTGCGAGAGCCTTAACTCGACTGATTTTTCAGGAAGAAACCGCGTACCGTGTATCGAGGCTTATGTCGAAAGCCACGGAGTACAGCAAAAGGCCATCCCTGACTCGATGTATAAATTCGACTTTGTTGCGCCCGTCTGGTCGCCGGATCTGGCGGGCTTCAGTCTGCTCGCCGCTGGGCTTTTTGGTGTTATCGGACTAGTCACCTGGCTCGTGGGCCGGTATATGAAATCCCACGTGTCCTGAGGGACTGCCGCGCCATACCTTGACGTAGTAACTTAGCGGTGGCAGCAGCGGTATTGTTAAAAGGCGTAAAGAGAAGTAACAAAAAGTCGACTATGAGTAGGGAGCTGACACCCGCCCTGCAGTGCTTTGCAATATTCCACATACTCGGCCGGTAGCCTCGTTATAATGAAGCTATCATGACTTTGCTTGCTATTGTCTTACTACTTTCAATAGGGGTGTTTATCACCGCCTTTGTATCGCCGCGCAAAGGAACAAGCGCCCAACTGCGCTCACAAAGAGTACTGGATATATTCATATCAAAAATCCGCCGTTGGCCTGGATGGATACAGGGATTGATAACAAAACCGCCGATAGTATCGCACAAGACTATCGACAAGAGTGCTGAACTTGGCAAGTCTGCCCACAAAAAGAGCAAAGGCAAAGGATAGACTGGTTATCGGTATGGCCGTAAAGCGAGGGTAGTGCCTATAAGTATATAAAAACAGCCCCGTGAAAGGGGCTGTTTTTATTGAAGCTTATGAGATTAGGGCTTCTTTGTAGTGTTGGTAGTAGTACTAGGAGTTGTAGTCGACTGTGTGCTGGTGCTTGGAGCCTGTTGGGTAGAGTTTTGGCTCGTAGTGCTACAAGTCTGGCCATTTGGATTGTCCTTCTTGTATTGGGCAATAGCTTTTGCGACCTGGCTGTCGTCTTTAAGGTTTTCCCAGAAGATGACCTGGTCGCGGTTTATGACCATTTGGTCGTATGGCGCGTGCAGTTCACAACCAAGCTTTACGAGTGATACGTTGCTGGAGTCGGTAGTCGCGGCGGCTGCTTGGCCGTTCGCGCCGCTAGTCTGCAGATAGTAAATGTTGTTCAGGTTGATGTACTTGCCGTTGAGGTCTTTGATGTTACCGAAATATACCTGACCGTTGTTCAGAAACACTGCCTGGAACTTGTCGTCCTTGACTGCCTTTTCTTCGGCGTTACCGCTAAAGTATGTCAAGCCTGCAATAGCGAGGATGATGACAGCGACAGATACGAGAAGCAGTAATGAGCCGCGCTCCAGCCACTTGCTCCAGTTCCGCTTATTGTTCGATGAACTTGTACTACTGCTGGCTGAAGAGTTGCCGGCAGGTGTTGTTGGTGTTTGGACACCACGACTTCGGAAATCCATATAATATACCCTACCCTTAATTTTTATGCTTACCAGCCTAGTGTAATACATAACCCTGTCACACGCAATAAGAGGTCTATCTCTGTTAACCTCTGTTAACAGTTGACAAATAAAATCCCACCAGAGTATTTTAGGGGTACCATTACTAACCATAAGAGAGGGAAACTTATAATGGCATACAAGCACGTGAATTCGAAAGGTGTTACATACTACCTGAATTCCAAGAAGGTTACACTTCGCGGCGGAAAAGAACAGCCAATCTACTACTTCAGTAAGGATGAGCGCCCAGAGGGTGTTGACCTCCCAGAAGGTAAAGTCGTTAAGGAAAACCCACGCAACGGGTTCCTGACCGTCAGCAACAAGTAATAGGCTCAAGCTTAGAATCTTGCACCCGGCATTAATTTGCCGGGTGTTTTTGTTCTCAGGCGTCCCGCACTTGCACCCGGACTTGGCTAAACGCGGGACACCTGCCTATGGTAGACAGGGCTGGTATACTTACAGAGATGAAGCAACCTATTCTCCAAGCCAAAAACTTACAAAAAATATATGACGGCAAGGCGGTGGTAGACGGTATCTCTTTTGAAGTGAAACAAGGTGAGATATTTGGCATCCTTGGCCCCAACGGGGCTGGCAAGACCACGACGCTCGAAATGATCGAGGCCATGCGCCCGATAGATGGCGGCGAGATTATTCTGGACGGGCTGAACGTAGCCGAGCAGCCAGACGCTATCAAGCGTATTATCGGCGTGCAGCCTCAGGCGCCGGCTTTTCAGGATAAGACCCGGTTGGTTGAGCTTATAGAGCTATTCGCCGCTGCTTACGGTGAAAAAGTCGATGCGATGAAGTTTCTGAATGACGTCCAGTTGGGTGAAAAAGCAAAAAGTTATGCAGAAAGTTTATCCGGGGGGCAGCGCCAACGCCTGAGTATAGCCGCTGCGCTTGTCCACGACCCTAAGGTATTTTTTATGGACGAGCCGACGACTGGCCTCGACCCGCAAGCCCGCCGAAACCTCTGGGATCTGGTGCAGCGCATACGGGACAAGGGTGTCACCGTAGTTATGACGACGCATTATATGGACGAAGCAGAGCTCCTCTGTGACCGCGTGGCTATCATGGACAAGGGTAAGATTATCGCTATCGACACACCCCAGAACCTGATCAAGCAGTTGCTCGGACGGGGTTTTAAAAAGTCCCAGCATGTCGAACAGGCAAATTTGGAAGACGTATTTATCGATCTTACTGGAAAGGGATTACGCGATTAATTATGAGAAAGAAACTATACACCGTCTGGGTATTTACCCGCCTTGGTACTAAGCGTTTTTTCCGTGACAAGCTGGCCATTTTCTTCGGCATATTATTCCCGCTGATATTCCTATTTGTCTTTGGCGGTATATCCGGCGGGAATAGCGCCCCCAATTTTACAGTAGCGGTAATCAATAAGTCAGTTACTCCGTTCGCTAAAGATTTCGTTGGTCAACTCGGCAAGAGTGAGGTCATAAGTATTGAAGAAGCCGTAAAGAGCGAGGCGCAGGCGACGGACCTCATGGGTAAGGGCCAGCTTGACGCTACCATCGTACTGCCGGAAACTTTTGGAGAGATAGGCGCGGACCAGTATCCTACCGGCAAAGCCCAGGTCGTATTCACTCAGAATAATACCCAGGCCGGCCAAGGTCTTGCCACTGCTTTAGAGGGTCAGTTCGCCTCGCTGAACCAGGAATTTACTAAAGTGCAGGCACCTCTCAGTGTTGAGACGAAGCAGACTAACCAGATGAGTCTGAGCAATTTTGATTATGCGTTCGCTGGCCTACTCGGCTTCGCTATCATCGGCATGGGTATCTTTGGGCCCATAAGTGTTTTTCCTGAGCTTAAGAAGCAGGGCATCCTACGGCGCCTCCACACGACCCCGCTCAAGGTCTGGCAGTATTTTCTTTCAAATATGCTGTCCCAAGCGGCCATAGGACTGGTCTCTCTGGCGGTCATGTTCGCCGTCGCTATATCAGTCTTCCATCTGAAGGTGACGGGCAACTATCTCGAAATAGCCCTCTTCGTCATTTTTAGTATTTTCACCATCCTTGGCATTGGGCTTGCCATCGGTGGATGGGCGAGCAATGAGCGCCAGGCCCAGCCGTTGGGCCAAATAGTGGTATTTCCACTGATGTTCCTTTCCGGTACTTTCTTCCCCCGATTTATCATGCCGGAATGGCTGCAGAACCTCACGACGTTCCTGCCGCTGACGCCAGTCATCGATGGACTTAGGCTGCTAACAACTGAAGGCAAACATCTGCTCGATTTAGGTCCTCAGCTCGGGCTGATGGCTGTCTGGACCATTGTCATCTATCTCCTTGCGTTCAAACTCTTCCGCTGGGAATAACCGTATACAATTTGGCGGGTTAACTGTAAGCCAGTTATAAAAAAATATGCTTATGTTAATATATAAGTATGAAAAATTTACAACATGGCTTCACCGTCATAGAATCCTGTCTTATTATTATCACTCTAACTTTAATAGGTTTTGCCGGATGGTACGTATTTGATAAACAAAAAACAGCTATATCGCCTGAAGTGGCAGCCGAAAACCAACGGCTGAATGCCGAGGCGGCCAAATACCAGGCTTTCAGTTCTGAGGATGGCTATCAGTTCGCCCATCTCAAGACATGGACCGCGGTAGCTGCCAAAGACAGTAGCGGGCGCAATATCACGAGGGTTACCAGCCCCGATTACATTGCTTCTGGGGTAAATGAAAATGAGAAATCTACGCATCACAAGGGAGCATACATAGAATTATCGGCCAGCAAAGATAAAGGCTTCCGAAGCATCCAGGAATACCTGCAAGCCGGCCAAGATGGTACGGGAGAGATTAAAGATTCCAAGAAGATTACTGTTGACGGTCAGGCTGGAGTGACATACAGGCTTGAATCTGCCGGCCTCGCCAAACAAGTCGTATTTACCAGGGCCAAGGGTACCGCCTATGAGATCGTATATGTCGACCCAAACACTTCGGACTTCGAAAAATACCAGGCAGATTTTGACGAGCTCGTTAAGACTTTCAATATAGTATCGCCAGATTACCCCGAGCTATAACGCTCATGCATGAATGTTCATAGACAATTCTAAGCAAAAGTGTTATAATGTATAGGTAATGTCCACGCCTACCGAATTTCTGCAAACCGCTCCTCCTGCCGTAGAACTCCAAAACATTGGTCCTTTTGATCGGCTTGAGATATTGCAGCTCGACGCCGAATTTTTGGCAACCTCACGTGATGAGCTCAATGAGGCATTCAGTCTCCTGTCATTTATAGATACTCCGGGCGGGGCGGCGACGCACTTGGCCGAAATTGCGCGCCATCAGGAGAAGCACGGGGCAGATCCGGTAAAAGCTCAGATACGGGTTACCGAGGAGTATGTTGCCTATGCGCGTAAGGCCCGATCAAACCGAACTAGTCTTCGAACGCTTCAGGAGGAACTGGAAGATATGCCCGAGCAGCACCCGTTTGCTCACTTGGATGAGACTCGACTGTATACTGGTAAGGGCGAGCTTGTCCGTTACATGGATCTTCGGACGCTAGCATTTACCAAGGACATAAGTGCTTTTCCTTTTTCTCCGCTGCGGCCATACACGAAGGGCCAAAGAGGTGCTCATGACCCGTATACGGTAGAATCGCCTCGCGCTGAAGTAGCCGATCGTATTCGGGAAGTCTTGTCGAGTACGCGCACACATGACGCCAAGGACCTGGTGGGTGAGGCCATAAATGAACAAGCAAACAGATATACCTTTTGGGCTGAACGGGTTCACGAAATTGAAGCCCATCAGGCACGGGCAATAAGCCTGGTGGCACGGCGGTCCTTGCATGAGCTCGGATTCCGCATAGGATAAAACTATGACAAATATTTTAAGAGATTTACCAAAGCCATTTTTTATATTGGCGCCGATGGATGACGTGACGGACACAGTGTTCCGTCAGGTTGTTGCTGACTGCGCCCCGCCGGACCTGTATTTTACCGAGTTCGCTAATGTCGATGGCTTGCAAAGTCCTGGCCGGCCACGGCTGATGAAGAAGATAAGGCACACTACCAAAGACCAGCCATTAGTGGCGCACATATGGGGCAAGAACCCGGAGAACTTTTATAAAACAGCCCAGCAGATCGCCAGCGGAGAGCTCGGCAATTTCGTGGGTATCGATCTCAATATGGGTTGCCCCGTTAAGACAGTTGTCGGGCACGGTGTCTGTAGTGCGCTTATCAAAGAGATCGGAAGAGCACACG